>WGER01000015.1 GCA_015492645.1 Nitrospirota bacterium | reverse complement strand
GTTACCTTCACCCTGTAGGCGCCTTCTCTGAGGGCCCTCTTCGCCTTCTGCTCTTCCTTTATCCTCTTTAAATCCTCTACCGTGAGTCTTGGCATTCCTTCCTCCTTTACTCGTAATGTTTTATTATTTCTCCCACCTTCACCGGGTCTACGGCACCGTGGGTATTATGGTCCACCATCACCACAGGGGCCAGTCCACAGGCACCAAGACACCTCACCGTCTCCAGGGAGAACCTTCTGTCCTCGGTGATTCCTCCCTCTTCTATCCTGAGTAACTCCTTCAGTTTGGCGAGTATCTCATTTGCCCTCTTCACATAACAGGCAGTCCCAAGACAGACACGGATATTGTGTTTCCCCTTGGGTTTCATGCTGAAGAAGGAGTAGAAGGATACAACCGCATGGACCTCACTTACCGGCAGATTCAGTTCCTTTGCGATTATCCTCTGTACTGTGGGCGGCAGATAACCGAGTATCTCCTGCACACTCTGGAGCACAGGGATGAGTGCACCGGGTTTATTCTTGTGCCTCCTTATCGCATTCATTATCTCCTCTATCTTGTTCTCCACATCCTGCTCTTCCAAGGGCTTTTCTTCTATCTTCCTGGCCTTTACCGTGTTTATCGCCTTTTCTGTGACATCAAGGAGGAGTTCAGGTGAGAAGGGTTTTGGTAGATAGTCTACAATGCCCAGTTGCAGGGCCTCCTTTATGCTCTCCTGTGAGGGATAACCTGTTATCACCACAATGGCAGCATGTGGGTTATGGCTCCTGAGCCATCTGATCAGTTCCATCCCATCAACCCCTGGCATCTTCAGGTCGGTTATCACCAGGTCAAACCCGCCATTCTTCAGGACACTTATCGCCTCCTCACCACTGGTTACCCCCTTCACATCATAACCGGCAGGCTGAAGTATCCTCTCACAACTCTTTATCACAACCTCCTCGTCATCAACAACCAGTATTCTGCCTTCCATGGTTCCTCCTTAATACTGTGTATTTTTTTAAAATTCCAATGGCACAACCCTGGCGAGCCAGACGAGCCAGCCCTCTGTGAGATTGTCCTTTAGCACAGCACAGATCACCTCATTCGCCTTCGTGTTTATCTCTCTTATCTCCGAGGTCATAGGGGCGGGTATCTCTATGATCTTGCCTGAGGTGGTGAGCAACCTTGCAAAGGGCTCTCCGGCCTTCACCTTATCCACACTTAAGAAGTCCACATAGACCATCTCTCCTGCAGCCATCTCATATCTCAGGTCATAACCGACCTCCCAGAGGCCGCTCTGGGTTGGCCTTGCCCAGACCCCCTCCTTATAGAATATGACGGGGTTCTCAGTGTCCCTGAGAGGTACAATATACTCCCTGAACTCATTGATATATGCCTGCCTCAGTATCCAGCCCCTCCGATCAAAGATCTTCTTTGCCACATTAATCATGAACTCAGGGGTGAAGGGCTTCTCGATATACTCAAAGGCACCGAGACGGATTGACTCCTTTGCGTCCTCAAGGGTTGGATAGCCGGTGATCACAACCACATCAGTGTTGGGCTGAATCACTCTCGTCTCTTTAAGCACCTCCATTCCACTCATGTCAGGTAGCCTGATGTCAGTGATCAGGAGGTCGTACTCCTCCTTTTCAATCTTCCTGAGGGCATCCTCCCCCCTGCCTACAGTGGTTATGTTGTAACCCTCAGCACCGAGTATCCTCTTACAACTGAGGGTCACCACAGGGTCGTCATCAAGGACTATGATCTTACCCTTCTGCATGGCACCTCCTTTCATTATACATCATCAGCAAGATTAATGCCACAAAAAAATATCTTTTATTTTCAATAGGTTTTCTGAAATGTGTATAAAAAAAACATACGGTTGTCTCCTCCGCCCTGTCCATGATACCAAAGGGAGAAGGAGAAACTCAGCCTGTATAATAACAGTATACAGGTGTATTATGGGGGTATGATCTCCATCAGGTCTCTTGCCACAAGGATGGTCCCCCTGAAGGCCGTCTCGCATTGCTGTACCAGACGGTTGTCTGTTATTCTGTTGGGGTATATATGTGACAATACCAGGGTCCTCACCCCTGCCTCCCTGGCAACCCTGCCGCATTCAGCCGGTGTCATGTGCCCCTCTCTTTTCATATCATTCGGAAAGGAACAGTCTGCGATCAGGAGATCTGCTCCTGTGGCGAGCATCACGAGGGAGTCGGAGTAATCAGCGTCCCCTGTGAAGACAACGGAGTGACCCTCTGCCTCAAACCTGTAGGCATAACTGTCCTCTGAATGGAGTGTCCTGCAGGAACTGAGCAGATACTCCTCTACCATC
>WGER01000014.1 GCA_015492645.1 Nitrospirota bacterium | reverse complement strand
GCCTTCCTGGCTGCCACATCCGTCTTTGACTTCTTCTTCTCGGCCATGGGTCACACCTCCCTTCCAGTATAGTATTTTGGATGCTAAAAAAGGATTCCAGAAAAAGCAAACTTTATAAAATAGCATAATTATTCGGGCTTTGTCAAAACGCGTATTAGCCCCCGAATTTACCGTTAGAAATGGTTGTTTTTACGGCAGGGACTGCCTCAAAATAGGATTTATGCGACAGATTTTAATCATGAAATCCCTAATCCTTTTTCACCCAATGGGTGAAACGTTATTACATTGGGCACGGCACTTGCGGTGTCGCTGAAATCCTGATTTTTCGGCAGCCCCTGCCGCTTACTGTAGTTTTGACGAAATTCTAACGGCAATTTGGGTTAGACCCAAAATTGCTACCCTCTCAGGTCCTGACTGAAGGTCTGCGGTAATTAGGACCTCTGAAGAAGCAGGGTAAAATTGGCACAAAAAAGTTTATAATAACTGTAAAAAATGAGGAGGATTATCATGAGACCACAATTGCTTTGCGTCTTTTCTGTGATCTTTACCCTTCTGTGGTCAGTTAATACCTTAGAGGCCTCTGCTGTAAAGAGGGTGGATGAGGCGACAGAGGTGCTGGATGAGATAATGTCTATCCCTGAAAAGGGTATCCCGCCTTCGCTCTTGAGGGATGCCAAGGCGGTGGCGATTATACCCGGTGTGATAAAGGTGGGTTTCATCCTGGGTGGCCGTCATGGTAAGGGTGTGATGATAGTGAAGGATAAAGAGGGCAAATGGGGCTATCCCTTCTTTATATCCTTTACCGGTGGAAGCATTGGCTGGCAGATAGGGGCACAGTCAACTGATGTGATCCTCATCTTCAGGACAAGGAGGAGTGTGGATGGAATAATGAAGGGCAAGTTCACACTCGGTGCAGATGCATCCGTTGCAGCAGGGCCTGTGGGCAGACACGCAGAAGCAGGCACAGATATACAACTGAAGGCAGAGATCCTCTCCTATTCACGGAGCAGGGGACTCTTTGCAGGTGTGTCTCTGGAGGGCTCTGCCCTCCAGATAGACTATGAGGCAAACGGGGAGTTCTATCGGCCCGGGGTGAGCATGCAGGAGATACTGAATAAGAAAGTGCCCTTACCTCCGGCGGGCCTTGGCTTGATAGATAAACTCACGAAATACTCTCAGATGTAAATGAGGGAGGTGGCAATGTTTTTAAGGTCGCTTGTGGTAGGTCCACTCCAGACAAACTGTTACATAGTAGCAGACCCTCAGACAAAGGAGGCGATTGTGATTGACCCTGGTGATGAACCTGACAGGATAATCGACACAATCAGAGAAGAAGAACTCAAGGTTATTTATCTCCTATGCACCCACAGCCATTTTGACCATGTAGGTGCACTGCCAGAACTGAAGGAAGCCTCAGGGGCAGAGGTGGTGCTTCATCCTGATGAACTCGAGATCTACGAGGCAGCAAGGGACATGGCGGCCTTCTGGGGCTATGAGATAGACCCCCTTCCTCCACCAGACCTCCTGGTGAGGGACGGAGACGAAATAAAGGTGGGTAGTCTCAGGTTCCAGGTACTTCACACCCCGGGTCACAGTCCTGGAGGCATCTGTCTTTTCGGCAACGGGATAGCCTTTACAGGAGACACCATCTTTGCAGGCTCTGTGGGCAGAACCGATTTCCATGGTGGTGATATTGAAAAACTGAAGCAGTCCTTTCTACGGATACTGAGTCTGCCACCTGAGACAGAGATACTGCCCGGACATGGGCCACCTACCACAGTAGAGAGAGAAAAGAGCGAAAACCTCTTCGCAACCGAGTTTTAGAAGTAATCTCCCACAGAGATCTCCTGTTCACTCTTTATGACCATGGCAACGGAGGTGTGGGCCCTGGCACTCACAACCTGAATCTCGCCTATGGGTCTGTGGGGTTTTCTGCCCGAGATCACGGTGAAGACATTGCCGGGCCTTACCCCATCGGCGTAACCCAGGTCAATGTGAAGGATGTCATAGAGTCCATTGATGAGCCTCAGTTCCCTTGCCGCAACCACAGTGCCATGGAGTCCCTCTCTGGCCTTTACCTTAACAAGCGGGAAGGGCTCGATAGGCTGGTAGATGTCCAGTGGAGAGCCTGTCTCTATTTCGTAAAAGGACTTCAGGACCTTGGCTTTCATATAGCCAGCCTCTGTGCCCACCACCTCTACAACACCCGTGATCTGGATCAGATATCCGAGAAACTTACCTGTCTTTGGATGCTTAACCTCTCCAAGGGATTTGAGGGTGTAGAACCTGTCCCCTTCCTTTACAGGTCTATTGTAGACCTCTATGTAGGCGTATTCATTACTGCCTATAAGGGTCCTGCCTGTAGGGGTTGCAGTTACTCTACCAATCTGGGGTATTTCTCTATCTATATAACCAGAGGAAGCAATAAGTGCGGCATTCACAATAAAGGGTTGCTCTGGCTTTATCTTTACAGGTTTCTCCTTTTTCTGCGGGATTTCTATCTCTGGAGGCCTTTCTTCAGGGACCTCTACCTGCCGCTGGATGAGTTTGAGAGGAATCCTGAGGGTCTGCCCTGGGAAGATCAGATCCGGGTTTTTTATCTGGGGATTCTCCTTCCATATCTTTGGCCAGAGGAAGTGGTCTTTCAATTCGGAGCCAGATATATCCCACAGGGTATCACCCTTTTTGATGGTATACTCCCTGTATTCTTGTTCTGCATAGGCTACAGACAGGACCATCAAAATACTCATCATCAACAATAAAGATCTCTTCATAAAGCCTCCTCCGGATTTTGTTACTCTATTATGCCATACTCCAAAAGCAAAATCAACAGCCCGCAGTAGGCCCAGATTTTGCCGATAAAAATGATTGCTTTTACGGCAGGGGGCCCCAAAAATCTACGATCAGGGATCCCTGTCTCGAAACATGATTTATGCGACAGATTTGTTAGGGGGCAGTGCTGGTTCGGACACAAAGAGGTAAGAGGCAATAGGCGATGGGCAATAGGCAGCACTGCCCGTCTCCTTTAATCCTTATTCACCAATGGATGAACCCTCTCACATTTGCCACTGCACTGGAGGTGTAGGTGAAATCCTGATTTTTCGCCCCAAAGTCGGTGCAGATTTGAGGGATTACTATCAGAAGATTCTTTTCTGGCGGAGAGGGAGGGATTCGAACCCTCGGTGGGGTTTTACCCCCACAACCGCTTAGCAGGCGGCTGCCTTAAACCACTCGGCCACCTCTCCATCCGGGGATCTCTTTCATTTTTTAACATATCTGAGCCCATACCTGTCAACCAGGCAATTTCGGTCAACACAAGGGCTAACACTCAACCTCTTTATGCCTGTTATAATCATGTATGGCCTTTGAAGACAGAATCCTCGTTGTTGAGGACGAGCCGGGCATTGCAAACCTCGTTGCCTACCACCTGAAAAGGGCCGGCTTCGGAGTGGACATAGCACAGTCCGCATCAGAGGCGTTAATGAGGTTGAGAAGGACTGCCTATGTACTGATGGTGCTTGATCTGATGCTACCAGAGATGGATGGCTTTGAACTCTGTCGAATACTCAAACAGAACAGAGGGATCTCCAGTTTGCCCATCATCATGCTTACAGCCAGAGACGATGTGGAAGACAGGGTTCAGGGCCTTGAACTCGGTGCAGACGATTACATAACCAAACCATTCAGTCCAAAGGAACTGGTTGCAAGGGTGAAGGCAGTCCTGAGGCGTGTCACTGGTGAAAGGATATCAGAAGGGCAGAAGGTGCTTGTCAGGGGACCTTTGAGCCTTGATCCTGACAGGCTGGTGGCATATAAAAACGATAAAGAACTTCACCTCACAGTGAGGGAATTTAAACTCCTCTGGACACTGGCTGAAAGACCAGGAAGGGTGTTCACCAGGCAGGCACTGCTGGATATAGTATGGGGAGATGAGGTCTACGTGGAGCCGAGGACAGTAGATGTCCATATCAGAAGACTGAGAGAAAAGGTCGAGGATGATCCCTCCAGACCGGGGTTTATCCTGACAAAGCGGGGGGCGGGATACTACTTTTCAGAGGAGTAGGGCTTGTGGGCTGAGATCACCGCTGTGGCGCTTCTGCTTTTTTGCGGGTACCTACTTTACAGGTTGATATCCCTGCAGAGGGGTCTTTCATTGATCGAGGGACTCCTGCGGGATTACATAGATGGGAGGCTCAGCAGGAGGCTCTATCTGCAACAGAAGGACAGTATCCAGAAGGTGGCCTCTCTCTTACATACCCTTGTGGAACAGTATGCCAGTATCACAGAAGACGCCTCACACAAGGGCTATTCACTCAAGGCAGTACTGGAGAGCATACCCGATGGGGTGGTGCTGCTCGGGCCAGATGACAGGATTGAGGCACACAATCCTGCCTTTAAGGCAGTCGCAGAGACCACCGGGCAGATCCAGGGCAGAAGGCTGACCGAGGTCTGCAGGGTCCCCGAGGTCCTGAGGGCGCTGGACAGGGCAAGGACAGGGAAAGGGATAGTTCGGGAGGAGTTCTTCCATGAAGACAGACAGAGGCACTATGAGGTGATAGCCTGTCCCCTGAAGATAGAAAGAGGGGGCTACCCACCGGTGGTCCTGATCTTCAGAGACATTACTGAGATAAAGAGGACTGATCAGATAAGAAGGGACTTTGTGGCCAATGTCTCCCATGAACTGAAGACACCCATCACCACTATCAAGGGTTACACAGAGACACTCCTTGAGGGCGCAGTTGATGATCCGGAGACAGCAGAGCAGTTCCTGAGGACCGTACTCAGTTACTCAGAGAGGATGGAGAACCTGGTGAATGACCTCATCCAGTTGAGCAAGATAGAGTCAGGGGCATTCAAGATACAGAAGGCATCGGTTCTCCTTAGAGAGGTCTTTGAGGAGGCCTGTGGTGTCTTTAAAAGAAGGGCAGAAGACAGAGGACTTCTTCTGCGCTGGGAAGTCATCCCTGAAGACCTCTCCATAGAGGCAGACCCACTCAGGCTTGGTCAGATACTGCACAACCTGCTCGACAATGCAGTGAAGTTTACCGAAGAAGGAGAGGTCACACTGAAGGCCTACCAGGACTCTCAGGGAGTTATCATTGAGGTGGCTGACACAGGCCCTGGAGTGCCCCGCTGGGCACTGCCGAGGCTTGGTGAGAGGTTCTTCAGGGTGGACCCTTCAAGGTCGAGACAACTTGGGGGCACCGGTCTCGGACTCGCCATAGTAAAACACCTTGTGCTTGCCCATGGCTGGCAGATCAGATTTGACAGTCAGCCACACAGGGGCACTATCGTAAGGATAATGGTGCCAGTGGGGTAAATGGTAACCCTGTAGTGCAGAGAGTTTCTCCTTTCAAATAACCTTGATTTTTTTCCTTCCCTATATTATTATGTTAAACGAGGCCAGAGCCATGCATTGCGATGTCAACTCAGATGGAGATTTTACTGAAATAATGCCCGTTGAGGAGACAAGAGGAGGGAGTTTATGAGTTCAGACAGAGGGATGGATATACGAAATACTTCACATATATCCTGGATTTGGGGTGGAATATGCAGTAATGTGGATATGAAGGAGTAGCAGAAATTTCGCATGCCGCTTTGAGAATATCTAAAAAAGAAATGAATCATATTAAGGAGATGACAAACATGGTAAAAAACTGGAAACCAATAATACTAAAAAGGTTTGAAGAACTGGATCCTAAAAAGGAAATTCTTACAATTTTTGATGAAAAGAGTAAAAAGATAGATTTTCAAAGTTGTATTAAACAACATCAAAAACAAAACTTTGAAGATGAGGCTTACATAAGAACTTATCTTGTTTTAAGACTCATAAAAGAACTTGATTATCCGTGTGAAGCGATAGAATTAGAGAAAAAGTATTCTATAGGTCATCCCTCTAAAAAAGAAGCTCGTTTAGATATTCTTGTTAAAACTAAAAAAGGTCATCCATTTATGTTATTGGAGTGCAAAACCCCAGACAACTTTATCAAAGAAAAAGATGATGCTATAGAAAATCAACTTTTCGCAATTGCTAAGCAAGAAATAAAAGGCAAAATAAAACCAAAATATTTAGTCTTGCATACAATAGAGATTGAGAACGGAGAAGTTTTAGATAGAGCAATTATAATAGATTTTGAACAATTTCCAACTTATAAAGATTGGAAAGAAGAAGGAGAATCTTCATTAGACGAGATACCGAAAGATTATGGTACTGCAAAAAAATACACCTATGCCAATATAAATAAACCAAACCCAAATAGTGGTTTAAAACCTTTAAGAAAGGATTATACTCTTGCAGATTTTGAAAAACTGAGAGTAGATCTGCACGACAAATTATGGGCTGGAGGTGAAGCTGATTATAACGACATATTCTATCATTTAATTAAAATTATGCTCGTTAAAATATATGATGAGTTATTTACGCCAAGAGGAAAAAAATACGAGTTTCAAATACTTTACAAAAATGGTAACCCAGAACCTCCAATAG
>WGER01000013.1 GCA_015492645.1 Nitrospirota bacterium | reverse complement strand
CTCTGTATAGGGCGTAGCCACGGGGTCCATGCAGAGCCGATGGTATTCGGACTCAAGTTTGCCCTCTGGTATGAGGAGATGAGACGGAATCTGCAGAGAATGCAGAGGGCAAGGGAGGTTATATCCTATGGAAAACTCTCGGGTGCAGTGGGAACATTCTCAAACATACCTCCAGAGATAGAAGAAAGGGTCCTCCAAAAACTTGGTCTCAGGCCCGAACCGGTGGCAACACAGGTGGTGCAGAGGGACAGGCATGCGGAATATCTGCAGGCCCTCTCCCTGGTGGCAGCAACAATTGAAAAGATTGCAATTGAAATCAGGCACCTACAGAGAACAGAGGTCCTGGAGGCAGAGGAGCCCTTTGGGGCGGGACAGAAGGGGTCCTCTGCAATGCCCCACAAACGCAACCCCGTGGGTTGCGAAAACCTGTCAGGACTGGCAAGGGTCGTCAGGTCAAACACCATCGCGGCCCTTGAGAACATCGCCCTATGGCACGAGAGGGACATCTCCCATTCCTCTGTAGAACGGGTGATAATCCCGGACAGCACAACGCTCGTGAACTACATGCTCAACAGGCTGAAGAGGATACTTCAGGAACTCCAGGTCTATCCGGACAGGATGAAGGAGAACCTCTCCAGGAGTTACAACCTCTTCTTCTCTCAGAGGGTCCTGCTCGCTCTTACTGAACGGGGGTTGTCAAGGGAAGATGCCTATGCACTGGTGCAGAGGAACGCAATGAGGGCATGGCAAGAGAGGATGGATTTTAAGCAGGCACTCTCAGAGGACCCTGATGTAAAAAGGCACCTGAGTACTAAAGACCTAGATGCACTGTTCGATATATCCTATTACCTCAGACATATAGATTATATCTACAGGAGGGTCTTTGGCTAACAGGTGAGATGAAGTGCCGCAACCTTGTTTCTCTGTTCTGTCCTGTTGTAGAGGTCAACAACCTCCTGTGTTCTTCCCACATGCACCTCTATCCCTAACCGTTCTAACCTTTCCACCAGGGCCTTTGGCACCTCCATCACCCCTGAATAGCCCCTTCCAATGAAGAGCACCTCTGGAGGGTTCTTGAGGACCTCCTCCAGGTCCTCCCACTGGAGCAGATGACCCTCCTTTCGCCACCAGGGATGGTAGACCCTGTCCGGGAATATTATCACATCAGTTGTGAACTGCTCTCCCTGGATCACAATCCTTCCGAAGGAGTATGAATCAATCCTCATCCTTTAACCCTGCCATCTTGAGGAACTCATCATAAGAGATGGTCTTGACACCGAGTGTCTGGGCCCTCTGCAACTTGGACCCAGGGGATTCTCCAACTATCAGGTAGTCTGTCTTCCTGGATACACTGGATGCAGCATGTCCACCCAGCCTCTCTATTAACTCCTCCACCTCCTGTCTTGGCCTGGGAAGGGCACCTGTAATCACAAAGGTGAGGCCCTTAAGGGGTTCCTCCCCTTTCTCTTCTTCACCTCTATACTCAGGGTTGGTTATCTGAAGCCCCAGGGCCTTTAGTTCCTCCAGTGTCTGAAGGTTTTTATCATCATTGAAGAAAAGGGCTACAGAACGGGCTGTCTTCTCCCCTATCTGGGGTATCTGGATCAGTCTTTCATAACTCACATGGTACAGGTCTTCAAGATTTTTAAACTCCTTGGCAAGCAGTTTTGCTGTGTACTCACCCACATAGTGTATCCCCAGTGCAAAAAGGAATCTTGACAAAGTGGTCTTCTTGCTTCTCTCTATGGCATCAATCAGGTTCTGTGCTGATTTCTCTGCGAACCGTGGTAACTTCAGGAGGTCTTCCTTTTTCAATTTATAGAGGTCCACAAAGTGTCTGATAAGACCGGCCTCGTAAAGGAGGTCCACATTCTTCTCTCCAAGCCCCTCTATATCCATTGCATTTCTGGAGGCAAAGTGGCGGATCCTCTCCTTCACCTGGGCGGGACAGTTAAGTCCTATACACCTCACGGCCACCTCGCCTTCTTGTCTGATCACCTTTGCCCCACATACAGGACAGTGATCCGGGATCTCTGGAGGGACCTCCTTTCCTGTCCTCTTCTCCTTTATCACCATCACCACATGGGGGATCACCTCCCCGGCCCTCTCCACCACAACGGTGTCTCCCACCCTTATGTCCTTCCTCTTAATCTCGTCCCAGTTGTGGAGTGTAGAGCGGCTGACTATCACACCTCCGATCCTGACAGGCTCGAATATTGCTACAGGTGTGATAATACCTGTCCTGCCCACACTGGGCACAATCGCCTTGATTACCGTTGTCCCCTGATGGGCTGGAAACTTGTATGCTATTGCCCACCGGGGTTCCCTCGTCTTCACACCCAACCGTTTCTGCAGTTCAAAGTCGTTCACCTTTATCACCGCACCATCTGCCTCAAAGGGAAAGGTCTTCCTCAGTTCTCCTATCTCGTCAAGGGTCTTAAGAACCTCCCCTATACCCTTGCAGAGTTTAAGATAAGCAGGAACAGGGAAACGTGCCTTTTTAAGCCAGTGGATAAATTCCCACTGAGAGGAAAACTCAATCCCTCTGCAGGCTCCCACACCGTAACAGGCAAGGTGGAGTTTTCTTGAGGCGGTCACTGATGGGTCAAGTTGTCTGACAGAACCTGCCGCAGCATTCCTCGGATTTGCAAAGAGAGGCTCTCCCTGGGCCTCCCGCTGTTTATTCAGTTCCTCGAAATCAAGTATATTCATGTATACCTCACCACGGATATCTATCTCTTCCGGAATCGGCACATCAGGTGGGATCCTCAGTGGTACAGACCTGATAGTCTTTATGTTCTGTGTCACATCCTCACCTTCATATCCGTCGCCCCTGGTGGAGGCCCTGTAGAGGATCCCATTTCTGTAGGTGATTTCTATAGCAAGACCATCGTATTTCGGTTCCACCGTGTATTCTATCTCTTCTTCAACACCAAGGAATCTCTTCACCCTCTCATCAAACTCCCTCACCTCATCGTAACTGAAGGCATTGTCAAGTGAGAGCATGGGGACAGTATGTCTCACCTTCTCAAATTTGTCTAAGGGAGGGGCACCCACCCGCTGAGTGGGAGAATGAGGCAGGATATAGTTGTATTTCTCTTCCAGTTCCTTCAACCGCCTGAAAAGGCGGTCGTACTCCTCATCTGATATAACAGGGGAGTCAAGGACGTAATATCTGTAACAGTGGTAGTTCAGTTCATCTACCAATCTCTCAATCTCTCTCTTTATCTCCTCTGGAGGTGCCTCCTTGACAGTCATAATAATATTATATATCGAGAGTGGTCACTTTTCAACTCTTCAGGACGACCCTCTGCCCTGGAACCCTGCTGCTACTAATGACTGCCACTAACCCGAATTTACCGTTAGACTTTCGGTCAAAACTACAGTAAGCGGCCGGGCGGGACACCATTTTGAGATACCCCTTCGTTCTTAATCGGATTTCTAACCATATCTGTCCAGAATAGGTGTAACAGGCAGGCGGCATACCTCAGAAACAGAATTAATGGACAGGATTTAAGGGAGGCTAACCTTTTTATGAGGCATTGTCTTTTTTAAAGTAAGTCAAATGCTCTGGCAGGTGGAAAACCTTATTTTTCAAAGGTGTCCTAAATTCTGTTTCTTCGGCATACCGCCTGCGTTCATCTGTCACAGATTATTTTGGACAGCAGAGATTTCTAACGGTAATTCTGGGGCGCTAAGGAGTGGCAGAATTTAGAGTTTATAGTATGTTAAAATAGTAAAATTCATGAGGAGGTGTGTAAATGGTTACGATTACCGATGGTGCCTTAGAGAAGTTCAGAGAGATTCTGAAGAAAGAGGGTAAGGAAGGCTGGGGTCTCAGACTCTTTATATATGGTGGTGGCTGATCCACATCTTATGGGCTTGATTTTGCCGAAGGCCCCCTGGAAGGGGATCAGGTTGTTGAAAACGGTGATGTAAGGCTATTCATTGACAGTTACACCTATAACATGATAGGTGATGTGGAGATTGATTACGTGAAGGATGGGGCTGTAGAAGGCTTTGTGATGAAGGGGTCTCACCGCAGTTGCTGCTCGTAGGAGATGTTTCCTGTACACAGGCCAAGGAGACTGAGACTTACCGAGACCATCAGGAGGATGGTGAGGGAGACAACCCTCACCGTGGATGACCTCATCTATCCCCTCTTTGTTGTCCACGGCAGAGACATAAAGAAGCCGATCAATTCCATGCCCGGATGCTGGCAGATGTCCATCGACCATCTGGTCAGGACCGCAAAGGAGGTACATGGCCTTGGTGTCCCCGCTGTGATCCTGTTCGGCATCCCGGCCAGAAAGGATGAGTACGCCTCTGAGGCCTATGCCCCTGATGGAATAATACAGCAGGCGATAAAGGCCCTGAAGGACAGTGTCCCTGATCTGATGGTAATAACAGACGTCTGCCTCTGTGAGTATACCAGCCATGGCCATTGTGGTATTGTGCAGGACGGAAAGATATTGAACGATCCAACACTGGAACTCCTCCAGAAGGAGGCCCTATCCCATGCAGTGGCAGGGGCTGACATGGTGGCACCTTCAGATATGATGGATGGCAGGGTCAAGGCGATTAGAGAGGTCCTTGACAGCAATGGTTTTACTCATATCCCTATAATGAGTTATGCCGCTAAATATGCCTCCTCCTTCTATGGCCCCTTCAGGGAGGCTGCTGAGTCTGCCCCTAAGTTTGGTGACAGGCGATCATACCAGATGGACCCACCCAATCGGAGGGAGGCCCTGAAGGAGGTGGAACTGGACATCCAGGAAGGTGCTGACATAGTGATGGTCAAACCCGCCCTTGCCTATCTTGATATTATCTCTGACGTAAAAAGGACCTTCCATGTGCCTGTGGCTGCCTATAATGTCTCTGGAGAGTATTCACTGGTGAAGGCGGCTGCCCAGATGGGCTGGATAGACCATGACAGGGTGATGATGGAGATACTGATATCCATTAAGAGGGCAGGGGCTGATCTCATACTCACCTATTTCGCCCCTGAGGCTGCAAGGCTACTGCAGGGATGATTGAGAAGGAGAGACTGGAAGAGGCCCTTGAACTCCTCTGGGTCCTGAAAGAGGAGGGCCATTCAGGACTGAAGACCTTAAAGGGTGCCTCGGATGATATTGACATAGAGGGAGTGATTGAGGAACTGAAGAAGAAGAACCTCGTCACCATCTCTAACAATGAAGTCGCTTTCACAAATGAGGGACACAAAATAGCAAAGGCGATCATCAGGAGACACAGGCTTGCCGAAAGGCTCTTTGCGGATGTCTTTGAGATGAAAGAAGAAACGATCCATGAGGATGCCTGTAAGATGGAACACATCCTGAGTGAGGAACTCACCGACTCTGTATGCACATTCCTCGGACATCCACCGACCTGTCCACACGGCAAACCGATTCCGAGGGGGGAATGCTGTAAGAAGTATACCGTGGAGGTAAGACCCCTCGTTGTTAGACTCAGTGACTTTGAGGTTGGCAAGAAGGGCAGGATAGTCTTTATTGTACCCTCTGATCCATCACGTCTGAACAGGCTCAACTCCATAGGTATCAATGCAGGAGTGGAGATAAAATTGCTCCAGAAGAAACCCGCTATAGTGGTTCAGGTGGACGAGACGACCATTGCCCTTGACCCTGACATAGCAAGGGAGATCTTTATTAAGCCCCTTTCCTGATTGGCAGCAGTACCCTGAAGGTGGTCCCCTTCCCGGGGATACTCTTCACCAGTATCCTGCCACCGTGTTCCTCAACAATCCTGTAACTTATTGAAAGTCCAAGCCCTGTGCCCTTTTCCTTCTTTGTGCTGAAGAAGGGCTCGAATATACGTGGCAGTATATCTTCAGGGATTCCCACCCCTGTGTCTGAGACATCGGCCAGGACCTCGTGACCCTCAACGCCGGTCTTGATAGAGAGGGTCCCTCCTTCAGGCATCGCCTGGATCGCATTATTAATAAGGTTTAAGAAGACCTGCTTCAACTGGTCACGGTCAGCCATTATTGATGGTAGAGGGGCAAACTCGGTAACCAGCCGCACTGAAGACTTCCTCAGATTGGGAGAGACAAAGGTGATGACCTCCTGTATTGTGTCGTTCAGATCAACCTCCGATAGTTGGAGCGGCCTCTTTCTGGAGAACTCCAGCAATTGTCTCACAATATCCCTTGCCCTCAGTGATTCTGATTCGAGTATGTCAAGGTCCTTTTTTACGTGTTCAGGCAGTTGTTCCTCCTCCTTCATCAATTCCGTATAACCAAGGATGGTAGTGAGAGGATTGTTCAATTCATGAGCAATTGTTGCGGCCAGTTCTCCTATGGCTGCCAGTTTTGCGGCCTGTATGAGTTGGTCCTGTGCCTCTTTAAGGGCCTCCATCTGTCTCTGGAGATTCTCATACAGATGCACATTCTCGATTGCCACAGCAAAGTTATTACAGATGATATCCATTATCCGTGAATCCTCAGGGGTTATCTCTCTTTCAGGATCAACCACAAGCAGTGCCCCCAGGAGCCTGTCTGTATGAACTATCCAGTGGATATACAGAGATTCTGCATTGTAGAGGCCCTTCCCCATGCGGTCAAACACCTCTTCATCCTTCCGGCACACAAAGTCATCGGGTCGGTGCTGATAGATCTCCTTCAGTTCCTCTTCAGTGTAGGATGGTCCTGGCTCCTTCAGAATGGGGACCTGCTGTAATGTGTGGACAGGTTTATAGAGGTCGTTATCTTCATCCTGCATCAGGAGGATCAGGCCCTTGACCCTGAGCACCTCATTCACTCCTGAAATAAACTCTCCTATTATTGTTTCTCTGTCAGTGGTAAGGTGCATGAGGAGGGTCACTCTGTGGAGTTCTCTGAGCCTGTGGACATATTCCTGGGTCTTTTCCATCTGTGTCTTAAGGGCCTGGCTCAGATGATTGAATGATCTGGCAAGCAGGGAAAACTCAGGTGGATCAGGTATATCTACAGAGTAACCGAGTTGTCCTGCGGCCATCTTCTCTACAGCCATCTTCAGTTTCTCCACAGGTCTCATTATGTCCTTGGTGAGAGTGAGAGCCACAAAGAAACCGAAGATCATTGTGCCAAAAAGAGTCAAGACTAAAAAGACCTTTATCTTGTTAGCCCTGGCGATCGCCTCCTCGGTTTTCTGTTGCAGTTTTTTGTGTGCTATAAAGGTCATCTCCTCGGCCTCATGGAGCACTATGTTGCCAACTTCAGCGGCTATTTCTTTCAGTCTCTCGAGCCTTTCCGGGTTCGCAGTGGTGGTAATGAAGGCACTGAGGGCATCCTTGTATTTCTCCACATAGTCCTTTAACCGCTGGAGCCGTTTGGTAAGTTCAGGAGAGTGGTGGCACTGCTGGCATCTATTAACTGCTTCATCCAGGGAGAGGACATTTTTGACGATTATATCCAGTTCTGGCCCGAAGGTGGTCCCGATGGTAAAGAGATTATTCTGGACAGTCTTGATGCTTATGATCAGATCCTGTCTGAAGGTCTCCACCCTGTGAAGACTTATGAGGATCTGCAGATCGCTTGTTGTCTTCTGCATCGCATAGAATACAAGGCCACCACCTGCGGCAAATAACAGAAAGATAATCGCCAGATATCTGAGGATTTTGTTCCTCATCTCGCTGTCTCGAGTAACTCCTCAAGATAGGTGTGCAGTTCTAATCCCAGTTCGGTGAAGAACTCTTCCACAGTGATAAAATCCTCCATGCTTGCCTCTCTGAATCCCTTCAACCGCATCTGTTGCAGTACCTTGATGCCCATGCTGTCACTGTTGAGGTTTACAAGGCTCTCCCTTATGGTCCTTTTGAGTGACTCGGGCAGTTCACTTCTTATACAGAGTATACTTACAGGCATGGGTGGAGACTTTGCGATTACAGACAATTCCTTTCTCAAGGTGGGATCCCTCTGGAGTATCGCCTCGAAGATGTCTGCCTTCACAACCCCGATATCTGCCCTTCCATCAACCACTGCCATCACGGAGGCATCATTGCTCCCGGTAAAGTAGTACTCCCTGAAGAACCCTCTTATATCCTTTACACCATGTCTTTTGAGAAATACCAGTGGGAAGAGGTATCCCCTCAGTGTCGCCTTGTCCACAAAGGCGATCACCTTCCCCCTCATATCCTCAACTGATCTGATACCACTGTCTGCCCTTACGATGATATATCCATAGGTCTCTGAGGTGCCGTCCATTTCGATCGGAACAACTATCGGTTCGACCCCAAGTCTTTTGATTGCGATATAACCGGTGAGAACCCCGAAAAAGGCACCGTCCATACCCCTCGATCTGAACCTCTTTACTATATCCCCATACCTGCTGAGAATGGTGAGCCTTACGGGTCTCTTCAGTCTCTCTGATAGATAATCTGCCAGAGGAAGGTATCTCTTGTACTGTCTGAAGATGTTCTGCTCAGGGATCAGGCCTATGAGGAGTTCCTTTTCCTGTCCCATAACGTGTATAGGCAGAATGAGAAGGACCAGAAGAACTATCCACCTTCCGATTTTCATTTTATAATCCTGTCAGCCCCGATGATCAGATCTATCGAGGGCTCAAGACCGATCTGATTTGATACCCTTCTGTTGTATATGAGCCTTGTTCTCTTAATAACAATCCGGCTCCTGTCTTTTTCTTTCCTGCCTTTTAATGCCTCAGTGAATACCTTAACCATTGCTTCTGCCATCTCCTCAGCGTCAGGTTCAAGAGTAATAAGGGCATAATCCTCAGCATCATTTAAGGTAGCAATAATTGGTATACCCCTGGGCAGGGTGGCCTTGTAGAGTGACTGGATGGATTCTCCTATGAGGGCACTCTCTGTGATGAATAGGGCGTCAAATTGAAAGAGTTTTATTTTCAGCAGGAGTTCCTCCCGGTTCCGTACTTTAAGAACCACACTGTTGAAAGAGAAGTCCTTACATGACTGTAGTATGTCATTACCTTGAACCCTGGAGGATGGTTCTATTTCAGAGACCAGGATGCCCAGAGTCTCAGGTTGTTTGATCTCCCTCAGGTATCTGAGCAAACTTGATACAGGCACTGCATATCCGACTCCATAAAGCCTTTTGCCTTTAATTCCTGTCTTTTCAGGCTCATACATATAGGAATAGACTATAGGTAGATCAGGCGCCTCGTAGAGGGCCGCTTCAGTTGCCCCTGAACCATATGTGATGATAACGGATGCATCGTAGGCTACCACCTTCCTCACGGCATTACTCCAGGCCAGTGTATCGGCCCTGGGTCGCTGGTATATAAACCTCAGGTTGTGGTATCCCTTCTCTTTGAGTTTATTCATAAAAACTCTGTGGACCTCCTGATATGCTCTTAGATCAGAGGAGAAGACCACACCGATCGTGGTTTTACCCTGGCATCCGGCCCTGACAGGGAATGTAACTGTCAAAAATAGAAAAAAAATAAGACCAACAATCACCCTCTTTAATACGGATTCCCCGGGTTTAAACATCCTCTTCTCCTGAATAAAAATAACAAAAAATTATATCATTAACCCTGCTTTTTATGCCAAACATACAACATACCCCTAAATTGCCGATAGAATTTCAATCAAAACTCTGGAAGGCGGCAGGGG
>WGER01000012.1 GCA_015492645.1 Nitrospirota bacterium | reverse complement strand
GTTAGGACTACTGCTGGATTTTGTGAAGGGGGTTATCAGGTGAGATGCTTTGTGGCGATCACGCTGAGTGAGGAGGTGAAAGAGGAGGTCTACAGATTGATAGAGACACTAAAGGGCCATGGCGGGGCGATCAGATGGGTGAAGAGGGATTCCCTGCACCTCACCCTCAAGTTTCTTGGCAGTGTACAGGATGAAAGGGTCCCTGAGATAAGAGAGGCGATAGGCCGTGTTGCTGCGGGCCTTTCGCCCTTTTTTCTGAGGGCAACTGGCACAGGGGTCTTTCCTGATTACCGCAGACCAAGGGTGATCTGGGTGGGGGTGGAGAGGCAGAGGGCGCTGGAGGACCTCTACGGAAGGATTGAGGAGGAGTTCGAGCCTCTGGGGTTTGAGAGGGAAAGGAGGGGACTCACCCCACATATAACCATAGGCAGGGTGAAGGAACCAGAGACGGTCAGAGGGGTCCTGAAGGAACTGAGGGGATACAAAGACAGGGAGTTTGGTAAAATATATGTGGACCGGGTGGTCCTGATGAAGAGTATACTGAGACCAGAAGGCGCAGATTATGAGAGGGTGTCAGAGGCATTGTTTCAGACCTCTTAAAAATGAATCCTGCTGAGCAGGAGAAAAGAGACAAGGAGGGTTAATGGAAAAAGACAGATTAAAGGCACTTGAGACGGCGATCTCTCAGATCGAGAGGACCTTTGGTAAGGGTACCATAATGAGGCTTGGAGAGGGTGCCCAACTGGAGGGTATAAAGGTCATCCCGACCGGTTCCCTCTCACTTGACCTTGCGACAGGTATTGGTGGGTATCCGAGGGGAAGAGTGGTGGAGATATTCGGTCCCGAGTCATCTGGTAAGACCACCCTTGCCCTGAGTGCGATAGCACAGGCCCAGCGAAGAGGGGGGATTGCTGCGTTTATTGATGCAGAGCATGCCCTTGATATCCACTATGCCCAGAGGATAGGTGTGAATATCGATGACCTGCTGATCTCTCAGCCTGACACGGGTGAACAGGCCCTGGAGATCGCAGAGGCCCTTGTGAGGAGTGGTGCTGTTGATATAGTGGTGGTGGATTCGGTTGCCGCCCTGGTGCCCCGTGCAGAGATAGAGGGAGAGATGGGGGATTCACTGCCCGGGCTTCAGGCCCGGTTGATGAGCCAGGCCCTCAGGAAACTGACTGCTGCGATTTCGAGGTCCCAGACCACCGTGATATTTATCAACCAGATCAGGATGAAGATCGGGGTGATGTTTGGTAATCCCGAGACGACCACAGGCGGTACGGCCCTGAAGTTCTACTCCTCCATGAGGCTTGACATCAGAAAGATCGACAACCTGAAACAGGCACAGGACACCGTGGGGGCGAGGGTGAGGGTGAAGATTGTGAAGAACAAGGTGGCCCCTCCCTTCAAACAGGCGGAGTTTGATATCTACTTTAATGAGGGGATATCCCGTGAAGGTGAACTGGTGGACCTCGGTGTAAAGGCCGGGGTTATAGACAAGGCAGGTGCGTGGTATAGTTATGGTGATACAAGGATTGGTCAGGGCAGAGACAACGCAAGGGAGTATTTAAGGTCCCATCCTGAACTGGCCGATGAGATTGAGAGGAGAATAAAGGAGCACTTTGGGATAAAGGTGGGTGACAATGGAAATTAATCAACTACTGAAGGAGGCGGTAAAGAGGAAGGCCTCTGACGTGCATCTGAAGGTGGGTTCTCCTCCCATCCTCAGGGTGTTTGGTGAACTGGTCCCGATGACAGAGTTGCCCAGGCTCACCCAGGAGGACACCGTGAAGGTCGCCTTTGCTGTGATGAATCCATCCCAGAGGGAGTTGTTCAAGAGGAAACAGGATATTGACTTCGCCTACTCTGTGCCTGGACTCGGCAGATTCCGCTGCAACTGCTTTGTACAGAGGGGTACCATAGGCATCGTCTTCAGGGTGATTCCGGTCAAGATACCCACCATTGATGAACTGAATCTGCCGCCCGTGCTGAAGAAGATAGCCCTTGAACCGAGGGGGATGATACTCGTTACAGGTACAACAGGAAGTGGTAAGACCACAACACTGGCGGCGATGATAGATCATATCAATCAGAACAGGACATACAACATAATCACCATTGAAGACCCGATCGAGTATCTGCACAGGGACAAGAAGAGCATAATCAACCAGAGGGAGGTGGGTTCTGATACAGAGTCCTTTGCAAAGGCCCTCAGGGCGGCCCTCAGACAGGACCCTGACGTGATCCTGGTCGGTGAGATGAGAGACTTTGAGACCATCCAGACCGCTATAACCGCTGCTGAGACAGGCCACCTCGTATTAAGCACACTTCACACCACTGATGCAACAGAGACGATAAACAGGATAATCTCTGTGTTTCCTCCCTATCAGCATCATCAGGTGAGGGTCCAGTTGTCTTCTGTTCTTAAGGCGGTGATATCTCTGAGGCTGCTGCCGAGGGCAGATAGCAATGGCCGGGTCCCTGCGGTGGAGGTGATGATAACCACAGAGGCTATAAGGGACTGTATAATCCAGCCAGAGAGGACAAAGATGATCAGGGACTACATAGCCAAGGGCAAACTTCACTACGGGATGCAGACCTTTGACCAGTCTCTTTATGACCTCTACAAGAAGGGCCTGGTCAGTTTTGAGGAGGCCCTCAGACAGGCCACAAACCCGGATGACTTCACCTTAAAGGTGAAGGGTATAAAGTCAACAGCCGAGATGGTCCATGAGGAAGGTCCGGAAGACAGGACAGAGGAGGATATCCCGATTGAGAGGTTCCACCAGTGATGCCCTATCTTCTGCCCTGAGGCTCATCAACATAAGGAGCAGAACAGAGCAGGAGTTGAGGGATCGCCTTAAGAGAAAAGGATTCTCCCCAGAGGAGGTGGCTGAAACCCTAAGGAAACTAAAGGAGATGGACCTCATTAATGACAGGCGGACGGTGAGGGAGATACTCCATTATGCCACAGAGGTGAAGGGGCTTGGCCGTGCCGGTGTTATCCAGTATATGAGGCAGAGGGGGGTACCTGAGGATCTGATATGCGAGGTGGAGATAGGGCCTCTGGAGGAAGAGGCCACTGCGGAGAGACTCATCAGAAAGAGGTTTAGGCAGATGCAGGGGTTGCAGGAGGAACAGAAGAGAAGGAGGCTTTACGGACTCCTCAAGAGGAGGGGCTTCTCCTCTGATACGATAAAAAAGGCCATCCAGAGATTCATAGAGGAAAAATCCCCTTAAGGAGGTTCTGATGAAGAAACTTTTGGTGATCATTGTCGTCTTTCTTATTCTCGGTGCCTGTACAAAGAGCATGAGATATTCCTATGAGGAGATTAAGGACTTTTCTCCCGAGATTCAGGAACACATCAAGAAGGGTGAGGTGGTTACAGGGATGACCTTTCAGCAGGTGAGGCTTGCCTGGGGACCGCCCACAGTGACAAAGGCCCTTCCTCCCACGCCTGAAGGGAAAGAGCGGATACAGTGGGAATACCACCGTTGGGGGGGTGCCTTTAAGACGATACTCAGGTTTACTGATGGCAAACTCACCGAGATAATAAGCACAGAACCCGGAATAGCCAGGTAGGATGAAGAGTTCAGAGATCAGAAGGACCTTTATCGAATACTTCAGACAGAGGGACCATGAGGTGGTGAGGAGTTCCCCTCTCATCCCGAGGGATGACCCGACGCTCCTCTTCACCAATGCAGGGATGGTTCAGTTTAAGAGGGTTTTTCTTGGAGAGGAGCAGAGGCCGTACAAAAGGGCAGTCTCCTGCCAGAAGTGTATGAGGGTTGGGGGGAAACACAGCGATCTGGAGAACGTTGGCCATACCGCCAGACACCACACCTTCTTTGAGATGCTCGGCAATTTCTCCTTTGGCGACTACTTCAAGGCGGAGGCGATAGGGTTTGCCTGGCAGTTACTCACTGAGTGGTTTAAACTGCCGAAGGAAAGACTCTGGGTCTCCGTTTATGAGGAGGACGACGAGGCAGACAGACTCTGGAGGGACCTTACTGATGTGGACCCTTCCAGGATAGTAAGGCTCGGCCCCGAAGACAACTTCTGGCAGATGGGGGATACAGGCCCCTGTGGTCCATGCTCGGAGATAATCATTGACCAGGGAGAGGAGGTTGGCTGTGGGAGGCAGGACTGCTCTGTTGGGTGTGACTGCGACAGGTATCTCGAACTCTGGAACCTGGTATTCATGCAGTACAACAGGGACGAACAGGGAAACCTCACCCCCCTGCCGAGACCGAGCATAGACACCGGTATGGGGCTGGAGAGGATCACTGCTGTACTTCAGGGCAAGACGAACAACTTTGATACGGACCTCTTTGGACCGATAATAGGGGAGATAGAGAGACTCGGGGGGGTTACCTATGGCAGTGACCCCCGCACCGATATCTCTGTCAGGGTGATCGCAGACCACATAAGGGCGATCACCTTCCTGCTCGCAGAGGGGTTAATCCCAACAAATGAGGGCCGTGGTTATGTCCTCAGGAGGGTGATCAGGAGGGCAGCAAGACACGCCAGACTCCTTGGTATGGAGTTGCCTGTGTTGTACAGGATTGTGCCGGCAGTGGTGGAGGTGATGGGGGAGGTCTACCCTGAAGTGGTTGACGAAAGGGAGAGGACAGAGAAACTGCTCAGGATAGAGGAGGAAAGGTTTGAGAGGACGCTTCAGGTGGGGCTGAACATACTTGACGGCCTGATCGATGAACTGAAGAGGGAGGGCGGCAGACAGATACCGGGCGATGAACTCTTTCGGCTCTATGACACCTACGGGTTCCCCATTGACCTGGCAAGGGACATAGCAAATGATGAGGGGTTAGAACTGGATGAGGAGGGGTTCCAGAGGAGACTCCAGGAGCAGAGGCAGAAGACCAAGACCTCTGTTGCTGACCTTTCCGTCTCCTTTAGTCTGGAGGCCGAGGGATGGACTGCACCACCTACTGAGTTTGTTGGCTATGAGAAACTTGAAGATGAAGCGGAGGTGATAGAGGTGCTCGGTCCTGATGGCAGAAGGAGGGATGAACTGACCGAGGGTCAGGAGGGCCTACTGGTACTTGACAGGACCCCCTTTTATGGTGCAGCAGGCGGGCAGGTAGCCGATACAGGATGGATACGTTCGGAGGAAGGATACGCCGAGGTGATTGACACCACAAGGCATCCAGGTGGTGTATTTCTTCACAGGGTAAGGATGAAGAGGGGGGTGGTGAGAAGGGGTGAGCGGGTCAGGGCAATGGTGGATAAGGAGAGAAGGCATGATATAATGAGAAACCATACAGCAACCCATCTTCTGCACAGGGCTCTCAGGACCGTCCTTGGAGAGCATGTGAGACAGGCAGGCTCCCTGGTTGCTCCTGACAGGTTGAGGTTCGACTTCACCCATTATCAACCTGTGAGCAGAGAGGAACTCCAGGAGGTGGAGGCACTTGTGAATGAAAAGATAATGGAGGACCTTGAGGTCTCCACAGAGGTTATGAGCCTTGATGAGGCCCTCAGAACCGGAGCAGTGGCCCTCTTTGAGGAGAAGTACGAGGAAGAGGTGAGGGTGGTATCAGCAGGGGATTTCAGCAGGGAACTCTGCGGTGGTACCCATTGCAGAAGGACAGGCGAGATAGGCCTGTTCCTGATACTGTCTGAGGGGAGTGTCGCCTCTGGCATAAGGAGGATAGAGGCGGTGACAGGGAAGGAGGCATACAGGCATGTGGTCTCCCTCAGACAGGAGCACCTCCAGTTAAAGGAGATTTTGAAGGCGGAGGATGTCCCTGAAAGGGTCAGGCGGGTTATTGAGGAACTGAAGAGGTTACAGAAAGAGGTTGAACACCTCCGGGCAGGCTCGGGTAGAGATGAACTTGCAGAGGTGGTGAAGAGGGCAAAAGAGGTGAGAGGTGTGAAGGTGGTGGCCCTTAAGAGAGACGGGTTGAACCAGAGGGAGTTGAGGCTCCTTGCTGACAACATCAGGGACAGGTTGGGGTCAGGGATCATCTTTGTCGCCTCTGAAATGGATTCACAGGCCTCCTTCGTATGTATGGTAACAAAGGACCTTACAGACAGGTACAACGCAGGCCAGATACTGAAGAGACTGGCAGAGCAGGTGGGTGGAAGAGGAGGAGGAAAACCTGACATGGCCCAGGGTGGAACGAAAGACCCTAAGAGACTCAAGGAGTTGATTGAAAGGATAGAGGAATACCTGTCAGAGGCACTGAGTGCTTGACTGTGGTATCCCCATTAACCTACTATAGAGACTTGAGAGGATTTTTCTGGTGATGAAGGGTTTTCTCTGCGATGTGAGTCAGGTCTTTGCCTTTTACGAAGAAGACCTCAGGTCTGTTGATAAGGAACTGAGAGCACTCTTTAACAGTCAGGCCTTCCTCCTTCCTGCCATAGGTAACTATATTGTGCAGAGTGGTGGGAAGAGGATGAGACCGCTCTTTCTCCTCACCTCAGCAGAGTTATGCGGGTACAGAGATTACAGGAGGGTTGTCCTTGCCAGCATCATAGAAGCGATCCATACCGCCTCTCTGCTTCATGACGATGTGGTGGACAATGCAGAGATGAGGAGGGGCAGGCCTGCTGCGCACAGTATATGGGGGAATCAGGTCGTTATCCTGGTTGGGGACTTCCTTTACTCGAATGCCCTCAGGATGGCAGTGATGCAGCAGGACCAGAGGATAATGGATGCCCTCTCAGAGGCAACCACCAAGATGACAGAGGGAGAGATACTACAGTTGAGCAAGGTGGGAGACCCAGAGGTCTCTGTGGAGGAGTACTACAGTATTATTGCAGCAAAGACAGGGGCCCTCATCTCTGCAGCCTGTAGAATCGGCGCGATCCTTGCCAAATCTCCTCCTGAACAGGAAGAGGCCCTCGCGGCCTTCGGTATGAAGACAGGCATGGCCTTTCAGATGGCAGACGACATACTCGATTACAGGGCAGAGGAGATGGAATTGGGTAAGAGGCTTGGCAAGGACCTTGAGGAGGGGAAACTCACCCTTCCCATGATAAAACTGCTCGAGGTCTGCACTGCTGAAGAGAGATCCCGGGTCAGAGAGATTATTAATAACCATGCTGGGCCTTCAAGCAGTGACTTTATCCTGCTGAGAAGACTCTTTGAGAAGTACAAGATTATCGAGAGGTCCTTTGAGGTGGCCGATGCCCTTCTGAGAGAGGCAAAGGGGCACCTTGATCTCTTTGAGGATTCAGAACCGAAATATCAACTCCTCTGCCTTGCTGAATATGCCCTGTACAGGAGATACTGATGCATCCCTTAGTGAGGTTGGCCAGGGAGGCGGTAGAGGAGTATGTGAGGCACGGGAGGGTGGTAAGCCCACCTCAGGAACTCACCCCCGAGATGCGTCAAAGGGCGGGGGTATTTGTATCCATAAAGAAGCAGGGGCAGTTGAGGGGATGTATAGGTACAATTGCTCCCACCACAGGCTCAGTGGCTGAGGAGGTGATAAAGAATGCGATTGCTGCTGCCACGGAGGATCCCAGGTTTTACCCCGTAAGACCAGAGGAACTGGATGAACTCATCTATTCTGTGGATGTACTGTCTGAGCCTGAAAGGGTCTCCGGGCCTGAAGACCTTGATCCAAAGAAGTACGGTGTGATAGTAGTAAAGGGTTATAGGAAGGGGCTTCTTCTGCCGGATCTTGAGGGTGTAGACACAGTACAGGAGCAGTTGAGGATTGCCAAGTTGAAGGCAGGCATTGGAGAGGATGAAGATTGTGAGATCTACAGGTTCACTGTCAAGAGATACAGTTGACGGAAAAGACCCGATTAGAGGAGGACTTAGAGAGGCTCCAGCAGAAGAGACAGAGAAGGGAGTACAGGGGCCTCTTTTACATTCTCTTAGTGTCGCTCATTGTGACCCTACTGGTACTTTATCGAGAGTATCTCAGAAAGGAAGAGATCCTGCAGAAGACACTCCTTGAGAAACAGGCACTCCAGACCGAGGTTGAGATACTCAAAATACAACTGGATAGATGTGAAAAGGGGGTGAGGGATTGACAGCCGAGATCCCATTAAGAGGCGATCTGAGAGAGCATAGCCTGCCCAGCATCTTTGTCTATCTGAACAGCCAAAGGGCCACAGGCACCCTTAAGATCACCACCTCTCTCTTTACAAAAAAGGTGTATTTTGTTTCAGGTGATGCAATCTTTGCATCTTCGACCTGTGAGGATGACAGGCTCGGGGAGATGCTCCTGAAGGCGGGCAAGATAAACCTGGAGCAGTATGAGAAGTCCGTGGAGTTACTGAAAAAGACGAACAAGAGACAGGGGGCGATACTTGTTGAACTGGGTTATCTTACGCCCAAGGACCTGTTCTGGGGCGTAAAGTATCAGGTGAAGGAGATTATCATGAGCCTCTTCGGGCTCGAAGAGGGTGAATATGAGTTCATACCTGACGATGTGCCAAAGGACGAGGTGATAACCCTGAAGATGAGCCTCGGACAGTTGCTCTACGAGGGTGTAAAAAGGATTGACAACTGGACAAAGATACAGAGAGAGATGCCCCCGATGGATACAGTACTTGTGTTGAGCAGTAACCCCATGAGTTTGTTCCAGGAGGTGAACCTCTCCTCGGATGAGAAGGAGGTCCTCTCTCTCATAGACGGCAGGAGAACGATAAAGGATATACTGAACACATCCAGGCTGGGGTCCTTCAGGGCGTTGAAGACCCTGTATGTCTTATATTCACTTGGAATACTTGTGCAGAAGGGAACTGAAGAGGTGGAACCTCCACCTGTGGAGGAGGTCCTGTCAGAGGTGAAGATAGATGAAGAGACACAGGAGTTTATACAGGAAGTGGAAGAGATCTACAGGAGGATTGACTCAATGAGTGCCTATGAGGTCCTGGGGGTGAGCCCTGAAGAAGATGGGAGACAGGTGAAAAGGAGGTACTATCAACTCGCAAAGAAGTTCCATCCTGACAGGTACTATAACCTCCAGGTAGAGGGACTAAAAGAAAAACTCACCAAGATATTTGATGCCATTACCAAGGCCTATGAATTTATAATATCTGAGGAACCCTCTGCACCAGTGCAGCAGAAGGAACCCTCAAAGGAGGAGCAGGCACAGGAACAGTTCAGGAGAGGGGTACAGGAATATAAGGCAGGCAACTACTGGGTGGCTGCTGAGGCCTTTCGGTGGGCCACGAGATTGGACCCCAAGACACCGAAGTACTGGAGTCATCTCTCCCTTGCACTGCTCAAGATCCCCAACAGGCTGAAGGAGGCGGAGGAGGCCCTGCTTCAGGCAGTGAAACTGGATCCCTTCAATGCAAATTACTATGCAGCACTCGGTCAGATCTACCTGAAGGCTGGATTGAAGAAGAGGGCCACTTCACAGTTTAAGAAGGCCCTCTCTATAGACCCAGCCAATGACAAGGCCCTTAAGGGGCTCAGGTCACTGGAGGGGGACGGTTAGAACTCAGGGAAGACCTTTACAGAGAGGGTGACCTCTCCCGGAAGCATGCACTGGGCGAGGAGGATCCCACCCTCAATGTATTTTATAGAGAAGTCCCTGTAGCCCTCTTTAACCAGGGCCTTTGCATCAGCAGGGCAGCCCTCCTCGCAGCCGTAAACCCCTCTCACCATCCGTGGCAAAAGACCCTCTAAGTCCACTCCATTCAGGTCAACCCCTGGGAACCTCTCCTTCACCTCTGCTGCCAACTCTCCGGGATTCAGGTGAAAAGGGTTCTGAACATTGAAGGTGGCAGAATTATTACCAACAGTGACCTCGATCTCCATAGCACCTCCTTTTTGATCATTGACAGATAAAAATTTTAATAAAAAGGGACGGATTTTTGCATGCCCCATTTGAGATGTTTTATAATCAATTGATGGGCAGGGAGACAGACATAGACCTTCCAAAGGTCCCTCTCTTTCTGAATGGTGTATCTTCCAGGTTTCTGAGAGACAACCTGATAGTGCCAGTGGAGATGAGCGACAACCGCCTTGTTGTACTGATGGCTGAACCTCAGAGGAGGGAACTCATCCAGTCCCTCGCCTTTGCAACAGGGCTACAGGTGGAGGCCCTCCCCTACGACAGGGACTCCCTGAAGGATTACATCGAGAGGTTTTACAGTCAGGAGGCGACGATAAACCGTATTATTGAGCATATCGAGCAGACCACTACAGAGGGTCCTTCTGAAGAAGAGGACATATCCCATCTGAAGGATCTCGCTTCAGAGGCACCCATAATTAAACTCGTTAATATGGTGATCACCAGGGCAGTGGAGAGCAGGGCCTCGGATATCCATATCGAACCCTATGAGGATGAATTGAAGATACGGTACAGGATAGACGGTGTGCTCCATGAGGTGGAGACGATCCCGCGGAGACTGCAGGCAGCGATAGTGTCAAGGGTAAAGATAATGGCAAAACTGAATATTGCTGAGAGGAGGCTACCACAGGACGGTAAGATAAGGCTCAAGGTCCTGGGGAAGGACATAGATATGAGGGTCTCCACTATTCCGGTTCTTTACGGAGAGAGCGTGGTGATAAGGCTCCTGGACCGAGAGAGTATCTTTATAAAACTCGAAGACCTCGGCTTCCCTGAGCAGACGCTGAAGACATTTGAGTCCCTTATTCACAGGCCCCACGGGATCATTCTGGTAACAGGGCCCACGGGTAGCGGTAAGACCACCACCCTCTATGCCGCCCTGGACAAGATCAACAGTCCTGAAAAGAAGATAATCACAGTGGAGGACCCTGTTGAATATCAATTAAAGGGGGTAAACCAGATCCAGGTGAAGCCACAGATAGGGCTCAATTTTGCCAATACCCTCAGGCATATTGTGAGGCAAGACCCTGACATCATAATGATCGGCGAGATCAGAGACCTTGAGACGGCCGAGATTGCCATTCAGGCATCTCTCACAGGGCATCTCGTCTTCTCCACACTCCACACAAATGATGCACCGAGTGCCATAACAAGACTTATAGACATGGGTGTGGAGGGGTATCTGCTTGCATCTACCATCAGGGGTGTGCTGGCCCAGAGGCTGGTTAGGGTTATATGTAGTGGATGCAGGGAGGAAGACAGGGAGGTGACAGATGAGCAGAGGGAGGTCCTTGGTATCAGAGGAGATATCCCCCTTTACAGGGGGAGGGGTTGTGAGGAATGTGCCGGAACAGGTTACAGGGGCAGGACCGGCATATTTGAACTCTTCCTTGTGGACGACGATATAAGGGGACTTATCACTAAGGGTGTGAGTTCATCAGTCCTCAAGAGGGAGGCGATAGGGAAGGGGATGAGGACCCTCCTTGAGGATGGCATAGATAAGGTCACTTCTGGCATAACCACGATAGGTGAGGTCCTGAGAGTGACCCAGGAGGACTGATATGCCTCTGTATTCCTACAGGGCGGCCACCCGTGAGGGTGGTATAAAGGAGGGATATGTGGAGGCCCCGAACCAGAAGGCTGCTGTGCAAATGGTGAGGCAGATGGGGGTGATCCCCATAAGGGTGAAGGAGCCTGCACTGCGGAAGGGGCTCGCGGCCTCTGTCAGGAGAAAGAAGAAGGTCGACCTGCTCACCTTCACAACTGAATTGAACGCACTCCTTGGTGCAGGTCTACCCCTTGACAGGTCTCTCCAGATCATTGCAGACATCTCAGAGCATAAGGAGGCGAGGGAACTGGCAGAGGATATCCTGAGTGCAATCAGAGAGGGGAGTTCCTTTTCAGAGGCCCTGATGAGGCATCCCCAGGTATTTCCGAGGGTATATGTGAGTATGGTCAGGGCCGGGGAGGCAGGAGGGGTGCTTGACACAGTGCTGGACAAGATACTGGAGTTTCTTGAATCAACACGGCAGTTGAAGGAGAGCCTTTACTCTGCTCTGATTTATCCAGTACTTCTCACCATCACAGGGATTGCATCAATAGTGGTCCTTCTCACCTATGTTATACCGAAGTTTTCACGGGTATTTGAGGATATTGGCCAAGGCATGCCTCTTCCAACGCAGATACTGCTTGCAGTGAGCCAGTTCTTCAGCAACTACTGGTGGATAATTGCTGGTCTCTTCCTGCTGACCCTTTTCGCCTTCAGGCGTTATATCTCCACAGATGAGGGTAGAAGGAAGTGGGATGAGATGAAGTTGCGTCTGATGGGAGAGGTCCTGATAAAACTTGAGACAGCAAGATTCGCCAGGACTCTCGGGGCACTGCTGAAGGGTGGGGTCCCTCTGCTTCAGGCCCTTTATAATGTGAAGGAGGTGGTATCAAATACAGTCATCGCATCGAGGTTGGATGAGGTGATACGGGGCGTGAAAGAGGGAGAGGGGCTTGCAAGACCCCTTGAGAGGCTGGGGATATTCCCCCCGCTTGCCATATCCATGTTGAAAGTGGGTGAGGAGACAGGGAGCCTCGATGGGATGCTCCTGAAGGTTGCGGATACCTATGAGAGAGAACTGAAGACGGCCTTAAAGAGGTTTATAAGTATCATTGAGCCGGCCCTTATCCTGCTGATGGGACTGCTGGTTGGTTTTATCGTCATATCCATCCTCCTTGCGATCTTCAGTATAAACGAGATACCCTTCTGAGTCAGTTGTTATCATTTGTTGTCTCGACTGTCCATCGGCACCTCCATCTCTTGGGTCTTGACTCCTGACAAGGCATACGTCCTGTTTTGAGGCAGGAGCAAACAATCATTTTTATTGGCACACTTGGAGGTGGTTGTTAGGGGCATACAATTAGTCTTATAATTATACCTGTGACGATCAGGGCACAGACAGAGGCATTGGAGGAGAGGGTCCTTCATCCGAGGGCGAAGAAGAGTGCAGAGACGAAGGGGAGGTTACAGCCTGAAAGGGAGGGGACCATCCGGACATGCTTTCAGCGTGACAGGGACAGGATCATTCACAGCAAGGCATTCCGTAGGCTGAAACACAAGACACAGGTCTTCCTGGCACCCAAGGGAGACCACTACCGGACCCGTCTCACCCATGTACTTGAGGTCTCCCAGATTGCCCGTACCATAGCGAGGGCACTCAGGCTTAATGAAGACCTCACAGAGGCGATAGCCCTTGGTCACGACCTGGGCCATACCCCCTTTGGCCATGCCGGTGAGGCTGTCCTTGACAGGATACACCCCGGAGGCTTTGACCACTATGTGCAGAGCCTCAGGGTGGTGGATGTCCTTGAGAAGAAGGGCAGGGGCCTCAATCTCACCTACGAGGTGAGAAACGGGATACTCACCCACTCAAAGGGAAAGGGGAAGATTATTCCTGAAGACAGGACCCAACTGGCAGAGACCTTAGAGGGTCAGGTGGTGCGGGTCTCTGACATAATCGCCTATGTAAACCACGACCTCGATGATGCCCTGAGGGCGGGGGTCATAAAGAGGTCTGACATACCCAAGGAGGTGATAAGAGTCCTTGGAGAGGGATATTCCAAGAGGATCGATACCATGGTGAAGGATGTAATCTACTCAACTATCGAGATAGATTATGATCATATCAATATGAGCGAGGAGATCTCAGAGGTGGTCTATCTGTTGAGGGATTTTCTCTTTGAAAGGGTCTACGAGAGTGAGCAGATCCTGAGGGAGTTCCGGAAGGCGGAAAAGGTGATCAAGGATCTTTACGAGTACTACCTTGAGCATCCTGATGAGGTATTCACTGATCTGCCTGAAGAGATGCGGACTGATCCCCACAGGCTCGTATGTGATTTTATTGCAGGCATGACGGACAGTTTTGCACTCCTGAAATATGAGGAACTCTTCATGCCAAGACAGTGGCAGGCCCTTTAGGGGAGATGCTAAAATATCTGTACACCTTTAGGAGTCCAGAGTTTTTCAGAATAGAAAAACTTCTGAAAGGAGGCAGAGATGAGAAGGAGACTCTTGGTTGCAGGGGCATTGATGCTGATCGTGGGGTTTCTGGTCGGGCTTGCTGTATCTGTAAGACTGGATCTGAATGAACCAACCCTTGCTAAGGATACAACCATCTCATCCCGGTCAAGCCAACTCCTGGCAGACCTGAACTCAGCCCTTGCAGAGGTTGCAGAGTCAGTAAAGCCATCTGTGGTTAACATCTCCACTACAAAGGTGGTTACATTGAGGGAACATCCATTAAGGGATTTCTTTGATGATCCATTCTTCAGGAGGTTCTTTGGTGATGATTTCTTCTTTGGACCAAAGAGGAAGTATAAGTCTACTTCACTTGGCTCAGGTGTGATTGTGAGGGAGGATGGTTACATACTCACCAATAACCACGTAATAAGGGATGCGGATGAGATACTGGTCAAACTCGTGGACAAGAGGGAATTTAAGGGAAAGGTGATAGGTACGGATCCGAGGACCGACCTTGCGGTGATAAAGATAGATGCAAAGGGGTTGCCTGCAATCAAGATTGGCGATTCTGATGCTCTGAAGGTTGGAGAACTGGTGATGGCGATTGGAAATCCATTCGGCCTCTCTCATACTATTACCATGGGTATTGTGAGTGCGGTGGGCAGATCAAACGTGGGAGTGGCTGACTACGAGGACTTTATCCAGACAGATGCCGCGATTAACCCCGGAAACTCAGGAGGCGCACTGGTTAATGTGAGGGGAGAATTAGTCGGTATCAATACAGCGATCTTCTCTACCAGTGGTGGGTATATGGGTATAGGCTTTGCGATACCATCCAACATGGCCAGGGTTGTGATGGAGAGCATAATCAAATATGGAAAGGTTATAAGGGGCTGGCTTGGGGTGACCATTCAGGATGTGACCCCTGAGATAGCCAAACACTTCGGTCTCAAAGAGAGGGCAGGGGCCCTTGTTACAGACGTTGTGAAGGACAGCCCTGCTGACAGGGCAGGCTTCAAGAGGGGAGATGTGATTATAGAGTTTGATGGCCGTCCAGTAGAGGACTCAAGGAACCTGAGGAATATGGTTGCAAATACACCACCAGGCACGAGGGTGCAGGTGAGGGTCCTGAGGGATGGTAAGGAGAGGATATTGAATGTGGTACTTGGAGAGTTTCCGGAGAAGGTCATGGCCAGAAAGGGTGGGTATGAGAATGTCCTGAAAGGGGTATATGTCCAGGACCTTACTGATGACATAAGAAAGAAACTTGACATCCCTGAAAGGGTAAAAGGGGTGATAGTCACTGAGATAGAACCAGACTCTCCGGCCTTTGGTGTTCTGAAGAGAAACGATGTGATACAGGAGGTAGACAGAAAACCCATAACCTCAGTTGACGACTACGAGAAGGTGGTCTCAGAGATAGGAGCCGACGAGAGTGTGCTCCTTCTGGTATACAGAGAAGGGGGTTATATCTATATCACCATAAAGCCCTGAGTTCCAGGATATGAAGGTTCTCATAATTGAAGATGACCCTGACCTTCTGATGAGTTATAACACCCTTTTGAGGGCGTCAGGAATAAAGGATATCATCACCCTCCAAGACGGAAGACAGGCCCTTGATATCATAAAGGATAATCATATCGCAACGGTGGTGCTCGATCTCTACCTTCCGTACATCTCAGGCACGGTGCTTCTGGAGAAGATGGTTGCAGAGTTCCCATCCCTGCCGGTTATAGTAGTGACAGCAGTGAATGATATTGATACTGCTGTGTCCTGTATGAAGATGGGTGCCTTCGATTACCTGGTGAAGCCCATAGATATAAACAGGCTTGTCTCCTCAGTAAAGAGGGCCCTCGAACTCTATTCACTGAGGATGCAGGTGGACTCCCTCAGGAGGCACCTGCTTACCGACAGACTCGAACATGAATCGGTCTTCTCTAAGATTATAACCAGAAACAAGAAGATGAGGGCCATATTTCATTATGTTGAAGCGATAGCCAAGACCCGGCAGCCTGTCCTCATAACAGGGGAGACCGGGGTCGGAAAGGAACTGATAGCAAGGGCCATACATGAGTTGAGTGGCAGAAAAGGTGAGTTTGTGGCGGTAAATGTCTCGGGAGTGGATGACACAATCTTCTCAGACACACTCTTTGGACATGTCAAAGGGGCCTTCACAGGGGCAATCACAGACAGGGAGGGTCTTATAGTAAAGGCATCTGGGGGGACCCTCTTCCTTGACGAGATCGGTGATCTTAAAGAGGCCTCACAGGTCAAACTCCTCAGACTCCTACAGGAGGAAAGGTTTTATCCTCTGGGTTCTGACATTCCAAGACATGCTGAAGTAAGGGTTATTGCAGCCACAAACCAGGACCTCTCCAGGTTGATTGATGAGGGAAGGTTCCGCAAGGACCTCTATTACCGTTTATGTACCCACCATATCCATGTGCCACCATTGAGAGAGAGGACAGAGGATATCCCGCTTCTTGTGGAGTATTTTCTGGAAGAGGCATCCAGGGAACTGAACAAGAAGAAGCCCACTGTGCCGGTTCAGTTGACCGATCTACTCAGGAGTTATCATTTCCCTGGAAATGTGAGGGAATTGAGGGCGATGGTCTACGATGCGATAGCCAGTCACGACTCGGGTGTGCTCTCCCTCGAGACCTTCCGGAAAGCGATTGACAAACACAGAAATATACCCGCCCGCGAGATCACTTCATCAGAGCCCATCATCAACAGTATATTCGGAAGGTTCCCTACACTGAAGGAGATGGAGGAGTATCTGGTAAGGGAGGCCCTCAGACTCTCGGGGGGAAACCAGAGAATAGCGGCCTCAATGCTTGGTATCACCCGTCAGGCCCTTAACAAGAGGCTTAAAAAGACGAGATAGGGGTGCAACCTTTTTTGCTCGGTCAACCTTTTTTGCCATAATAAAAAACATTTAAAAAACAAATAGTTATTTTGTAACAATCCTCAGGCATGTAAACATTCTTTTCACCCTCTCTGTCAGGTTGTCCAGACAGTTACTATATTGAAACTGGCATAAAATTTGTATATTATTGGTTGTAGGAGGGGGCCCCATCCCCGGAGGGAAAGAGATGGGGCCAGTTGAGGAGACCCAATCTCGAGGGGGCGGAGATGGGTCATACTTATAATAATAAATTCTGGATAAAAAAGTAAACCCCTATCCCAGAATCTTTGGCGGTAGAGTTTCGATCAAAACTACAGTAAGCGTCAGGGGGTTCTGCGCTGGAAAATCTACGATTTTCTCGGAACTCTTACTGAAAAAGTCAGGACCTTAGAAGAAGGGGGTCAGAAGTCGGGAGGGACAAGACCAAATGGTATAAATAGATACTCCTGACTCTTAACTTAAGCGAAGTTGAGGTGTACAACACTTTGTAGGAGAAAGGATTATTCTTTTTCAACCATTCCTGAGCCTTTACCTTATATTCTTCTGGTATGTCTGCTATGATGTAAGAGTCTCTATCCAAAAGGAGTGTAAATGCTAATGCCCTGATTCTATCCTCAGTTGAGTCTGTATATTTTGCCTCATAGGCATATGCCCAGCCATAAAGCACAAAGGCCCTCTGATATCTCTTAACAAAATCTAAAAGGCTGATCTTAAAGGGCTCATAGCCATTCATCTGATAAAGCATCTCAGAGATATTAACAAGTTGAAACCATACTGAAAGAGGATTTTCGTCATTCATCACAAAGGGGAGATTATAGAATGCTGCTTTCAGATGCCTCTGTGCATCCACATGGCTGGTACGGTTTTCTTCTATTACTGCCATTGACAGATGATAGTAAAAATCCTCTCCAGAAGACCTGCGGTATTCCTCAATGAGTTTTTTAAACTCCTTCTCCTTTCCGCTTTTGGCTGCCATGAATGCTATATAGGGGAAGGAAAATCTATACAATCCATAGTTCTTTACATTAAAACTCTTTATATAGGGCGTTAAGATATTGTATCCCTCTCTGAACTTTCCCTTTTTCATTTTATAATAGGACTCTGCAAAGACACTTAAGTAGTTGACATGGTCAGCCGACAGACCTATAACATTTCCTGTAAGGGTGCTGTAAACCTCATCAAGCAGGGATGGTAGCCTCTCTGAAGGGGGAAGGTCTATCATATAGAGTTTCAACAAGAATCTCATTGCCCCGGCTATCATAACCCTTTTACCTTTTAGGCCCTTAATCCACCAGAGTATATCCTCAGAAGGAGTTCCATTAACCCTGTGCCACAGATAGGCAATCTTCCAGAAACTGGGGTGATTCAGGTTCTCTCTCTCTATCTTCTTAAATACCTGATCTGCAAGATCACTATAACCACTCAGTTTATGAATCACAGCATAGACTACACCGGACATGATTTCATTGTAACGAACTAATAGTGCACCAAAATGAGATGCCGCCTCCTGAAGGTCCTTCTCAAATAGAGCAAGGAATGCCTTTGAATACATTTCTGAAGCAGCCCCTGTTCTTAGTGAGGAGGAGATAGAGAAAAATTTCCTCGCCCTTTCAATCTCACCTAAGTACATAAATTTAAATCCTGTCTTAAAGGCACGATTGGAAAGTGACACCCTGTTTTGATGTTGAAGGTTATTAAAATATGGATATCTCATAAAAGTCTCGTAGGCTTTATCTATCTGTCCTGTCTTAAGGTAGATGTCTCCTATGGCCTCGTAGGGCCACCATTCTTTATGTAAAACCTTCAGATACTCTTCATATATCTTTATGGCCCTTTCATATTCACCCTTTAGTTCAAATGCCTCGGCATAGAACCTTGTCTTGCCAGGGGAGCCTCCAAAGTGGTCAATATAAATACTCAGGAGCCTATCAGCAAGGTCATGCAATCTGAGAGCCTTTAACTCCCAGTATAACTCTCTGATGTATCTGAAACTGTGGTTGTTGTAGAGGATCCTGTACTGAAGAATCGATAGTCTCCTGAGAACACGCCCATCCTCCTTCAGTCTATCAGTCAACCATCCTGGAAGTATGTCCTTTGAGATAAAAGGAACTTTGCCATTGTAAGGCCAGTTCCATCTCATGGGAAAATCATTGTTATAATCATTTTCAAACTCACAGGTTCCCTTTGAATAGAGGCTCTGCCCCTGAGACCATTCACAGATTTTTCTCTTAAGTCTCTTTATCTCCGCCTCTATGTTTTCCTTAACCCTTGGGTCCTTTTCTTCTGCTTCAAGGAACTGGAGGGTAGATAACCTTGCAAAGGTAAATCTCAGGTTGTCCATTAAATAGAACTCGTATTTTCTCAATAGAGAATCTGCTTCTTCAGGCAGACCCTGACTATATAATAAGACATTAATTCGTTTGACAATATTAGCCTCAGCAATCCCTTTAAGAATATCAAGAAAGTCCAGAAAGCCGGGATACCATGATTGTTCTGCCATCAGATGCTTACCGTTTTTCTTTATATACATCTCATAATGCTTATAGGGAGAAAGTTCAAGTCTGTCAAAATCTCCAAATACAAAGGTCTCTTTAAGCAATCCCTCTGCAGTGTATTCATCAAGAGGAAAGGCCCTATCAAGTTCACCCTTAACTTTAATGTTCATCTGCCGATACCATCTGTCTTTACCATAGAGACGCCTTTTGATAAGAAAACCAATAAAACTGTCTTCTTCTAAATCCTTCTCCACATCTCTTATATCATCCTCAATTTCGTATCCATATATAGACTTCAGGTCAATGTACTCAATCTCTGCCATTGTCTTTAAAAGAGGTGATTCAATCTCTTTGATCCACCTTTTCATACCCAGGATATCCCCCTTCAGAAAGTCCAAGAATGCATGTTCTTCAGGCAAAGAAGGATTCTTGAGAGAAAACAGAGCCGCTGGTCTTCTGTGCAGATAGAACATGGCCCTTGCCTTTAAGAGTTTGTATCCTCTGCTTTTTGAAGATACCTCTGTTAGTGCAATCAGTGACCTCTCAAAGAATTCCTCCCGTTCAAGGGGCTCGTATTCATAGGACTGGCCTCCATCGTCCGGGTAGAGAAGCCCTAAAAACTGAAGGTAATATGCACTCAAAAGTGGCGACCTGGTGGCCTCTTTTATTACCTCTTCTAAGGATTCTGGTAAGTGGTTGAGTTCAATTGAGCGCCTTTTCGGTTTTTCTGGAGTATATTCAATCCCTAAGATGCCTTTAATAATATCATCTTTTAGTTTCAGGAAGACCTCTGAGGGAGGCATCCTGTGAGAGAACTTAAGGTTCTTCCACTGTAAAAGTTTGACAACTGATGATACAGGACTGAGTTGCCCATTTTCATTTCTACGATAAATCTCAAAGGACAGGTGAAACCTCATCCCCTCATCATATCCCGCTTTTGGCTTTATCAATGTCTTAACCTTCAGAGTATTTGCAAGTTCAAAGACCTCTTTATCCTCATAAGTCCTCTGTCTTTCTCCAAGGGCCCTTATAACAAGGGTGGGTTCTGCTACGGATGCTCCAGCATCATGGATCCATTTGCAGAGATATCTCGTCATCAGAGATCTTCCTGTCCAGTCTATTGCATAACCATCCACCTGAAAGGGCACAACAAGTATCTCGTATTCCCTTTTGGAGATAACCTCTCTATAGAGTTTTTTCCTCTCCTCCTTCCACCTTGAAGGAGGCACCTTTGTTTTTACCTCTTTTGAAACCTTGCTCGCTATTATCTTTCTACCATCCAAACTATAGGGGCTACCTACAGAGACCAGACCAGTAATAAGGGCCTCCCCTTCAGGGGTTACTACCATTACCTTTTTCTTGTTGGCATCCACTTCCCAGTGCAGGTCCTTCCAGTGTCTGTGTCTCAGTATAAAGAGATTACTTCCTTTTTTCTCTATCTTCCAGTCCTGTCCATAGGAAAACACCAGACCTAAGGTGGAAATCTGGATGTTTAAACGTTCAGGATTAAGTGCTATGGTAACGCCTGGAAATATAAGTGAGAATTCTTCTTCTGAAGATACCATCACCTTTACTGATTTGTTCCACCTCTCTTTTCCATCTCTTCCACCATAGAAACTTTTGGTGTTTAGGTCAACCTTCCAGTAAATCTTTTTCCACCATTTAAAGCGGATCTTATAGACCCCTCTTTCAAGTTTCTCCACTTTCCAGTCTTCAGGGTATGAGATAATTCCACCAAAAACGCTTAAATGGACCTTCTTGTTTATGTAATCTAAATCAAGGGGCTTAAAGTGGATATAAATATTTTTATTTACAAATGCCGAGGCAGGTGGCGTGAGTGAGGAAAAGATTAACAACCCTACTACATATATAAAAATCTTTCCCTTACCCATTTTAATCTTTACTTCTTAATCCCTGGGGGCTTTAAATATCCTTCTCTTCTTGGCCCTCTCAATGTTCTTTTTTCTCTGAAGAGCCTTCTCGGGCTTGATGGGCCTTTTAGTCTGGATATGTTTTGCCCTGTGGCTCTCCTGTACATGATAGACAAATTCTGTACCTGAAGATGAGAGGATTATGTAGTCATCGCCTATCTCTTTTACTGTGAAGGGGCCGATGGAATCACCCACCCTTACGGGTGTCTGTCTCTTGCCCCTTCCAGGTGTGCGGCGGGGATTCTTGAGGTCCTCTATAAAGGCTATCCTGTAGTCTCCGCTCACAACGGTTCCGTATAGTATAATATCGGGCTTTTTCACCTCTCTTTTCGGTTCTTCTTTAATCTGCACGGGTCTCCGTTCAGGATGAAAGAGGTTCTTCTCACTGATAACTGTGTATTCTGTCAGGGGTTGAACCCTCTTTTCCAGAGAAGGGGAAGGAGTTTTCTTTTTTTCCAACTCTGTTTTCTGCTCGATGGTCACCTTTACCTCTGAGGCAGATTCAAGTTTCTGGTAGGCAATTACAGACAGAATCACCAATACTACAACTAACAGGATGTTCAATATGTTTAAATGCCTGAGCATAGTTAATTATACCAGGGTTGGATTGAAAAATGATATTTCAGGGTTGTGAGGTCTTAAGCACAAGGTCTCTAAGAGCAGAGATAAACAGACTGGATGCATCCAGTGAGGCGGTCCTTTTCAGTCTCATCCCCCTTTCCTCTGCCATCTTCCGATAGAGGATGTCTATCTCATATAGTGTCTCAATGTGGTCTGAAACAAAACTGATCGGCACCACCAGTACACTCTGTACCTTTCTGCCTGCCAGTTCCTCTATTACCTCATCAGTCGATGGTCCCAGCCACTTCAGAGGTCCACTCCTGCTCTGGAAGGATAGCCTGAAGGGTAGATCATGGCCTTCTCTACTGAGCAGATCCATAACCATCTTTACTGTTGACTCTGTCTGTTTCAGATATGGGTCTCCCTCCTCAATGAACCTCACTGGCAGACTGTGGGCGCTGAATAGGATGAAATCCACCTCTTTCACCTTCTCTTTAATCCTTTCCACCACCGCCTGTATATAAAGCGGGTGATCATACCACTGGTGGATACTTTTATGTGGTATCCCCAGCCTCTCACAGGCCCTTTCAAAGGACCTCAGTGAAGAACCACTGGTTGTCCTGCTGTACTGAGGATACAGGGGAAGGCCTATCGCCTCCTCAATCCCTTCTTCAGATGCCCTCAAAAGGGTCTCCTGGATATAGGGTCTCCAGTATCTCATCCCCACATAGACACGGTAGGGGCCGTCTTCAGATAGTGCCCTTTCAAGGGCCTCTGCCTGTCTGAGGGTCTCTTCCAATATAGGAGACCTCCCGCCTATCAACTCGTATGCCCTCTTCGTCTTTCGGGACCTGAGTGCTGCTATCAACCATGCCAATGGCCTCTGGAGAAGGGCAGGACCTAATGGGATGATCTCTCTATCCGAAAACAGGTTGTACAGAAAGGGCCTGACCGCATTCAGGCCATCAGGGCCCCCCAGGTTGAGGAGCACCACACCCTTCACAGGAAGACCCTTTCAGTAGAGATGGGTGGTATAAGGTTATACTCCATCGCCTCACGATAGAGGTTCAGTATCGCCTCTCTACCCTCCTCTCCGAGGTCCATCGTAAAGTCGTTCACATATGTGTCTATATGTCTCCTTATGGTTTCCTCAGAGAGTTCCTGCGCATATGACCTGATATACTCCCAGAGTCCATCAGGCCCTGACCTCGCCAGAGATATACTCTGTCTAATACACTCCTCAACTGTCCTGAGTAACTCCTCGGACAACTCTCTCCTGCCCACCACCCCGCCAAGAGGAACTGGCAGAGAGGTCCTCTTATGCCACCACTGACCGAGGTCCTCCACCAGATGAAGTCCGTAGAGTGGATAGGTGAATCTACCCTCATGGATTACCACTCCTGCATCCACCACTCCGTCCCTTATCCCCGGCATTATCCTGTTGAAAGGCATCTCGATCGCCCGGTCCATAAGGACAGGATTGTATATGCCAAGAAGGAGGGCTGCAGTGGTGTGCCTGCCGGGGATGGCGATCCTTTTGTCAGGCAGGTCCTCTGCCCGTAGAGGCTCCCTTGAGACAATAACGGGGCCACAGTCCCTGCCAAGGGCTCCACCTGCGTTGAGCAGGATGTATCTGTCCATTACCCTCGCGGCTGCGCTTATAGAAACCTTGGAGATATCGAGTCTGCCATCAAGGACAAGGGTATTGAGCATTTCAATATCCTCTACCCTCTCCTGAAAGTTATACTCCCTGCAAGGGTCCTCTTTGACCAGGCCATAGAAGATATACGTGTCATTTGGGCAGGAGGAGAATCCGAGGGTGAGTGCTTCCATCAGAACCTCACTTTTGGTGCCTCTTTCTCTTCTTCCTCTATCTCAAAATACTCCGCCTCAGGTATCCCGGCCAAGGAGGCGAAGAATCTGCCGAAGACAGTTCTCCTGTAGGTATTTAATTCCCTCACCGCCTCATTGTATCTCCGTCTTTCAACGGCAATCCGGTTCTCTGTACCCTCAAGTTGGTCCTGCAGTTTCAAGAAGGACTCATTTGCCTTCAGTTCCGGGTAGGCCTCTCTCAGCAGGAGGAGTCTGGAGAGCACCCCTTCAAGTTCCCTTGAAGTTCTTATCTTTTCAGGTACTGTCTTGGCCTGAAAGTACCTCGTTCTTGCCTCGGCTATCTTTTCAAATAGTTTACGTTCGTGTTTTGCATACCCCTTTACTGTCTCCACAAGGTTTGGGATCAGGTCATACCGCCTCTTTAACTGGTTTTCTACCTGTGCCCACTGTGCCTTGACCCTCTCGTCCATTGCGACCACCTTGTTATACTGACTCACCCCCCAGCCAACCACTGCAAACAGCATGAGTAGTATTACAACAAGACCTATCAACAGGCTCTTAACGGCATTGCCCATTTGTCTCCTCCTTCCAGTGTCTCTTCAGCCCTGAAAGTCAGGACTCTCTTATTATATCTTACCAGCCACCTGAGGCACCCCCGCCTCCAAAGCCACCACCTCCACCAAGGCCTCCACCAAATCCTCCTCCACTGCCAAAGCCTCCGCCTGAGTACCATCCACCCCTTCGGCCCGGGGAGATGAAAAAGATCAATAACCAGGGGTATCTTATAATGAGGGCACCTGTTGCAATAAAGAAAAGCAATATAAATACTACCTCTAAAGGCCCTAATTCTTTCTTTATCTTAAACCCCTTAGATGGTGATGGGGTATACCCTTTAAGGGTATCCAGGGTGAGGCCTTCATATCTGGCTATCTTCCTTGCTATCTCCAGGGTTGCAAGCATTACACCCTCAGAGAATCTCCCCTGCCTGAAGTATGGCACAAAGAACTTCCTTCCGAGCGTCCCTACTAAGGCATCCGGGAGGGGTTCCTCCAGACCATAGCCTATCTCAAACCTGTACCTCCTATCCTTTACTGCTATTGTTATCAGGACACCGTTGTCCTTCTCTTTCTGCCCCAGTTTCCATTTCTCAGCAAGGGCAATTGAGAACTCCTCTATACTCTCTCCTCCTAAGGTATCAAGGGTGAGTACCACCACCTCTGCACCTGTTTTTCTCCTCAATTCCGAAAGGACTTGATTTAACTTCGTCTCTACCTGAGGTGCGATCACCCCAGCCATGTCTATCACATGGGCATAGGGCCTCTCAGGCACCTGCCTGCTGCCGTAAGTGGTGACAGTAGAGACAAAAATGGTTATAAGGAGGATCAAAAGGGACCTAAGTGAGTTCATCAATTACCCTGCTGAGTGACTCTGTAGTGGTGTAGTAGGTCTCAAAGTATCTGATGAGTTCATCCTTTGAAGGTGATAACCTGCCGAGTTTGAGTAGATACATCTTTTCGTAAATGCTACAGTCAATGGAGGTGTATTCTGTGAGTCTTTTTATAATTTCCATGGCTGAAGAGATAGCATCTCCACCAAAGTACCATACTACTGCCCTGAAGAGGGGAATAAAACCCCTGATTGTGTTCTTCAGTTGTTCTAACAGAAGAGTTCTGTCACCCATTGCGGATAGATAGGACTGCCTTAGCCAGATGAGTTTTGACTTCAGTTCTCTTTCTATCTGCAGCCTGAGATGGCCCCTCTCTATAGAGAGGGTGCTCAGGATGTCCTCTCCATATACGGTATGATGTATGAGATGAAAGTTGAGAAACTCTACAGGGAAGACATCCAGTGATCTGTTTATGTAATATGGAGTCATGATCAGAGGAGCAGATATCCTCTTTTTTCTGTATCTCTTACCAAGGGGTGCGAGGAACTCCAGAAAGCCGAGATCCATCTCCTTCAGGACCACCAGGGAATTGATATCAGAAACCTTAGGGTCGTAGTCTGGTGTAATGGCACTACCCACCAGATGGACAGAGTGGATATTGTCTCTGTACTGGTTTAGCAGTTCATCCAGAAATGGCCTGTACCGTTCGAGTACCTCTCCAGTAGGGTGCATCAGGGAAAGATCACCTTTACTGCATCATCTCCGAGTTTTATCACTGATAGGTTCTCATTGTAATACTTACCCACACCTTTAATGAGTCCTATCATAATGTCAATAAGTCCCCTGTGTGACTTGTACTTCATTACGAGTGTCTTGTCGTCCTGCCACTCATATTCAAATCTCGGTGGACGCGCATTGGGTATATTCTTTGTACTGATTGTATGGATGTTATCCATCTTCAGAAGAAAGTCCTTTGCGGAGTTACAACCCTCGTAGTATACCCTGTATATTTTTGGTGCAAACTTACAGACCCAGTATTCTCCAAAGGCGTCTGCAGCCTGTTTCAGGGTTATATTTAGTACATCACATACTGCACTGAGCAGTCCGAGTGCAACAGAGTCGTCAACATCCTGGGTGGCAAGGAATACAGACTTTCTATCCATGCCTGCCCTTTCAAGTGCCTCCTCCCACTTGTCCCGTCCAAAGTTTTCCTTCACCAATTCTCCAAGACACTGTAGAATGACTCCCTTCATCTCACCCTCCCTGAAGATATTTTTTTCTGGTTTTAAAATAGCCCTTCCTGTCTATTCCTGTCAAGTTTTTATGAATAACCCGGATTTGCCCTTAGGAATGACTGTTATGACAGGGATCTCTACAAATCAGAGATTTTGTGGGGCTGAGTAACTCAGGCCCTGAAAAATTCTGTGATTTCTCAGGGCATCCCTGCATCAAAACAGATTTATTGAAGTTTAAATGAGTCCGAATGGTAAAAGAGACCTCATTTATATGATAGGTTTTTCCTATTGAATTTTATTATTGACTTTAGAAAACAAATCTGTTATAAATATTGTATGAGGTGGAGGGTTAGTGTTGTGATAGCCTTAAGCTTTATTGTTATTTTCAGGATTTCGAACTCTCCCTCCTTGAAATCAGATACTCATGTTTATCTGAACGTGTGTGACAGGGTTGAGACCACCCTACTAAATGATGAGATTTCTTTATTTGTCCTGCCCTTTTCCGGGATTAATTACAGAAGCGTGACAGGTTTCTGTCAACTTATAAGCGAAAATCCTCGAATCCCTATACTTTCAAAGAGACTTCTTAAACCTCCGATGTAAAGGTTTAAACACTTAATAGACCTTAAACAAGAAAAAAATAGGAGGTTGAAAAGATGAAAAGGTTGTATCCAGTAGTGATAGTTTTATTTGTTCTGGGCCTTATAATACCTGCCCAGGCTCAAATGGCAAACACGATTGATGAACTCGTCAAGATGTTTGACGACAGTAAGTGCAAGGAGTGCCATCCCCAGCAATACAGTGAGTGGGAAAAATCATGGCATTCAAAGTCAGTGGTGAGTTCTCTGAAAGGGATGTCTAACTTCTTCAGCATCGGTGTCCCCAAGGAATGGGAAAGGAAACTGACAAAAAAGGAAGTGATGAAGTGCCTGGATTGTCATGCACCCACTATGAAATATGCCTCTGAAGAACTGGCTGTTGAAGTGGCAAACATGATAGTGAAGGCTTTCACAACAAAAGATGAAAAAGAGAAGAAGGCCCTGAAGAAGGAACTCTCAAAACTCAATGTTGGTTGTCTCGGCTGTCACAATGTCAAGGCGACCACCATTTCTCTGGGGCTTCTTGGAGAACCTGAGCGGGATACCATCTATACCTCTCGCGAGGTATTTTCTCCTGCTCACAAAACCATCCCGGTAAACACGATGGATAAGTCCCTATTCTGTGCACAGTGTCATGGTATATACTATGCACCTGATGGAGAGGCGATCTACTGCAATACTCTGAATGGCAGTTACTATGATAACTACAGGGCACGTGGGGGTCTGGAGACATGTCAGGACTGTCACATGAAAAAGAAGAACAGGGGGCACACCTTCCCTGGAGGCCACGACCTGGAGATCGTGAAAGAAGGGATAGACTTTAATGCAGAGATTTACGGGATAAGACACAGCGTGGGCAAGTGGATACCCAGGGCTATAGTGAATGTGAGTTTAGAGAATAAGGCAGGTCATAGAATTCCTGATGGTTGACTATGGTCAGGCAAGGTGGTCCTGGAAGTGACCGCTAAGGACAACAAGGGCAGGCAGTACAGGAAGACCAAATCATACTATCAGATAGGCCTTGACCTTGATGGATACATGAGGTATGGTGCGTGGCAGATAAAGGAGTTCATTGATCTCTCACTGCAGCCCAAGACAGTACACAAAGAACAGGTGGTGTTTGAATTTGACAAGGATGTTCAGGAGGCAGAGGTGACAGTAAATGTCTATTACTATATCAGCGGGAAGAAGGGAGACATCATTTACACCAAGTCGAAAACGCTCACCTATGAGTAAGGATGAAAGGGAGGGGTATCCCTCCCTTTCCTTCATCTGAAGTCCATACCTCGTAAATTGCTGTTTGACTTTGGTCAAAAGATACAGGGGTTTCTGCCAAGGAAAGTCTGCGATTTTTCTGGAACCCTCTACCGAAAAACTGAATTCCAGCGACACATCGAGTGCCTTTGCCAATGTAACAACCTTCATCTTTCACCCCCACCCCTTCCC
>WGER01000011.1 GCA_015492645.1 Nitrospirota bacterium | reverse complement strand
GTACCGGTGTTGCCATTGAATGCACCTCTGGAGATAGACCTCATCTGTGAGTTGATCTAAATTAATTAATCACCTTCAAAAATTAAGGGGCAGGTCGATAGACCTGCCCTTTTGTCTTTAGATGATCTACTATTCTCGGGGCCGGGGGCGTAACCCCCAGTGTAAAATCAGATTTTCTTGGATGTTCTTGAGATTTTTCTTATCTGCCAGACTGCCATGGTGCCTGTAAGCATCATGAAAAGTATCATCCCCCACTCAGTAAGTGTTGGCGCCTGGGTCACTGCTGGCTGTGTCTGCTGGGGCTGGTACTCATCGGCCCCGATGTCAACCACCGGGTTGCCGTCCTGATCTCCGTCAATAACCCTCGGGTCTCCCTCAAAGTCCTCTGCTGGAAGCCCCGGGGCGTTGTTGTCCCCTGCGTCTATGCAGGGTGAGGTTGCCTGAAGGTGGAAGTCTCCTCCTGCAGGGTCAACAAAGAGCGGGTCCTGCTGGATGTTGGAGCCATGGCTGTAGTTGTCCGTATCGGTGATGTAAAGGTCCTCTGACTGGCCCGACCCAAAATCAGCATTGCCAGACAGATCGTTGTTGAAAACCTTTACGGGAGAACCCGTGCCGTTTTCATCCCCGTCAGAGTCTACATACAGGTCGTCTCCGTCCGTCATGGCAGTATTATTCCAGAAGATGTTGTTGTAGATTTCGGCTGATGCCAGATCATCTCCTGTCCCCACAAGGACGCCACCACCATAACCAGCAAAATTATCACTAAAGGTGTTGTTTGTCAAACTCACTGTGCCTGTCCATGTCCCCACAGCGGCACCACCACCAAAATTAGCAGAATTACCACTGAAGGTGTTGTTTGTGAGTGTGACTGTGCCTGTCCATGTCCCCACAGCGGCACCACCACCAAGAGTACCAGAATTACCAGTGAAGGTGTTGTTTGTTAAACTCACTGTGCCTGAAGTTGTACCCACAACGGCGCCACCACCAAGAGTAGCAGAATTGCCACTGAAGGTGTTTCCTTCAAGGGTGATGTCAGCGGCATCTGTCTCCACATAAAGTCCTCCACCAGAGGAAGTTGAATTTCCATTCCGGAATGTGAGGTTTCGGATGGTAATGTCTGAGGTGGTGTCGTCAGCAAGTCCTGTGGTATCAATAAACATTATCTGCACGCTGCCTCCACCGTCAAGGCTGTGACCATTGCCGTTGATGGTAAGGGTGTGGCCCTCTTCACCGGAGTAGGTGAGGGGGGAGGTCACCGTCATGTCTGCCATGACATTGATCACATCGTCCTCACCGTTTGTCTGTGCAGTGTTAAGGGCGTTCTGAAACTCCGCAGGGGTTGAGACATCAAAGACCGCTGCCTCCGCCACAGAGACAAAAACACACACCAGTACAGAGACCATAAAAACCAGCCCTGCCCTTTTCATCATTTCCTCCTTTTAAAGATTTTAATCCGCAGGGTCTTCCGCCTTTTGTTAGAGAAATTATACACACACCCGGTTACAGATCGGTTACAGATTCTCCTCTAAGGGGCGTTGTGAAAAAACAGCACGGATGAGCACTCTGTGGAGAGATATGGTATAGTTTAGATATGCTAAATACCCTTGAGATATTTGAACAACTCAGGGAGGACTTTCCAGAGTCAGTGGCAAGAAAACTCGCCATGCTCATGGGAAAGATATACACACAGGATATTCCCCTTTATAGAGGAGTTTGCAAGGAGGGAGTATGGTATAGAGATAGAGGTTCTTGACAGAAGGAACATAGTCTATCCTGATGGAAGGTTTGACCAGGCAAATATATATGTGGAAGGCCGGAGGAAGGGCAGGAAGGTCTATCTCATAGGAGAATGCAAGGCGAGGCCTTCAAAGAAGGAGATAAAGAGGTTCAGGGAGGCCCTTGAGAGGATGAGGAAATACCTGGGAGATCGGGTAGAGGGTTTCTTCGTAGGGGCCTATTACTCTCCTGAAGTGGAAAACTATATAAAAGAGAAACATCCTGAGATAAGATTCATGAAGAGTTTTGAATTTGGACTCCACTACTCAAAAAGGAAAAGGGCGGGCAGATGATCAATCCTGAAAATGATACACAGCCGCAACGGATTAAAGAAGGTCGTTTATAACAGCCCTGTATGTCTCTTCTGTTATTCTTGATGGTCTCAGTTGAAGATGGCTCCAGAGCGTCTCTGCACAGAGCCTGTAGGTGCGGACCACTTCTGCCTTCCTGCCTTTTCTTCCATAAAGGACCATGAGCCTCCTGTAGAGTTCCTCCTCAAGGGGCTCAAGGTCTCTGGCTCGTTTGTATAGGTCAAGGGCATCCTGTAGGTTCCTTTCATCTTCATAAATTTCTCCAATTCTCAGGATCCACTTCAGAAACTCTACTCTCAGGCTCTGTCTCATGCCTTCTGCCCAGGGGATTGGATCTGTAGAGGGCAGGAATTGACCTCTATAAAGTTCAAGTGCCCTTTCTGCGGTATCTCGGGCCTCCTTCTTTTCTCCTGTCTGCCACAGGTCTTCTGCTCTCTCCATCATCTTTAAGAATGTAATTGAGTCAACCCATAGGTATCTCGGATCAATCCGCACGAGGCCATCTTGATAGTGGATACATTTCTCACAACTCAGTAGTTTCCTCAATCTGTGTATAGTCGTAAGGAAGGCCCTGTGGGCATCTTCCAGTTCTCTCTCCTTCCAGAGCCTCTCCACTATCCATTCCTCCCTCGTCTGTCCACCTGCAGCAATGAGGATCTTCAGGAGTTCAAGTGGTCGTTTCTGTATCTTTCCTGAGAGATTTACAACCATATCATCTTTCAGTATCCTGAAGTCCCCCATGGTATAAACCTTCACCTGCCAGGGCCAGTCAATCACATCAAACACGGGCATGTCAAACATATAACGCCTCTGTCTGATCAGTTCCTTCAGGTATTCTGTCTCTATTCCGTGTTTAATGGCCTTAAGGGCAAGGTGGGTCTTATCAATCGGCACCCATGTGGAGAAGTTCCTCAGGTTCCTCTTTGCCCCGGTGGAAAGTGCCCTTTTGAGGAGTCTCAGTCCCTGCGTCTCCCTGTCTGCCTGAAAGGCACACTTGGCCTCAAGCAGTAGAAACATGTACTGTAGCACCACCGAACGGAAGGCCCTGTTGAGTCTCTTGCCCTTCTGGATATGTCTCTTCGCATCAGTAAGGTCTGCCTTTTCTGATGCTACAACAGCCATCAGGTACTCCGCCTGAATCCTGCAGTGATAGAGCCCCATTCTTTCTGCGAGTCTGTGGGCACTCTCTGCATGAATTGAGGCAGCATAGAGGTTACCCTTCTGGAGGAATAACCAGGTAGAACTGTAGTGATAGTAAAAGAGGTCAAAGGGCCTGAGGGAGGAGAGGTTTTCTTCAAAGGTCCTGAGTAGTGACTCTGCCTCCTCCTGTTTCCCCATACTGAGGTATGCACATATGAGGTGGAACCTCAACAGGAAGTCCCAAAGCCTGATGCCGTGGTACCTGGCTATCTCAAGCCCCTTCTGAGCCACCTCTATACACTTTTTAGGCTGGCCGGTACCCCAGAGGTACCATGCCTGAATCATGCACAGGAGTATCCTCGGCAGTGGCGGGGCATTCTCCTGTTGAATCATCGAGGTATAAAAACCCATAAGGGTGGATGCCCTGTCAAATTCTCCTTTCCACAGGTGTACACTTGCAAGTGCAACTGCAGCATAGAGTCTGTCCTTGTCGCTTGAGGTCCTCTTCAATACCCTCTCTGTCTCAAACTCCCACCTTTGAAACTCTCTATAATTGGGTCTTCTATGAATAAGGGCCATGAGTATCCTCGGTGCGAGTTTATCCCTGATGGTTGTGGGCAGATCAGGATTCTCCCTCTGTAGTTGCTCCCATATCTTCAACCATCGGTCAATTACCTCCCCCTTAGAGGGATTGTTGAGAATACACTCCATGCTTCCTGCAAGACATCTGTACATACCTTCGACATCGCCTCTCTGCCTGTAAAGTCTGTAGGAATGTTCGAATTCTGCAAGCACCCTTTCAGGATCTGTTGGGGGGAGACAGTGGGCCCTGTAGTAAAGGAGATCAGGATCAATATCCGGGGTATTTGACAAAAGCCATTGGATCCATTGCAAGAGCAATTTGAATCTGCCCTGTTCTATCAGGTCCTCGGCGTTGTTCAGTACAAGTTTCTTTAATTCCTGCCACTGAGATGAGAGACTGTACATTTCTGCTGCATCTTCAATCTCTCCTTCGGATTCCATTATCCTGCCGGTCTGAAACAGGACCTTCCTGTGAAGTTCTTTATTACTATTCTTTTCCAGTTGCTGAGTTAAAAAAGTCCTGAAAAGGGGGTGAGCCTGGTATGTGAGAGGCCTGTCTATCACACGGGTTATAAATACACTGTTTCTTTCAAGATACTCCAGCCATTTGTGTACATCATCAATCCCAGAGGCCATCCTTGCCATATCCACCGTGAACCTTCTGAAATAGGCAACGCTAAGGAGTAGTTTCTGAGCAACAGGAGATAGTTTGTTGAATGCATCAGTGGCAAGGTACTCAAAGATTCTGTTATCTCCCTGTACTGGCAAATAACCTGTCTTTGGTTTATTGAGGGTCTCAGAGACAAGGACAACTCCCAAGGCCCACCCGTCTGTTATGGAATGGACCTGTTTCACCATTTCTGGTGAAACACTATCCCTTCTCAGTCTTATAAGTTCCTCTGTTTCCTGGAGGTCAAGTCTCAGAACTCTGTAATCTATCACCTTCATCTTACCTGAATAAAGGAAGGATAAAAGAGGAGGGGGTGGGTGCTTTCTGCTCGTGAGGATCATCTTAATGCCCTCAGGCAGGTGCATTGCTGCAATATACAGCATCTTGAAAAAGACCTCTTCATCGTCAATCTCCTGACAGGAGTCAAATACCACCACAGATTGAGGCTTCATGAAACTGAAGAATTTTTCAAAGAATCTGGCTGAAAAGGTCTCTATGTCAGAATAATATTCAGGACTCAGTATTGGCAGGGATACTTTGGATGGATAGAGTCTTAAGAGACCCTTTTTAAGATAGTAAAACAGATTTGCAATATCAGCATCTGAGGGGTCAACGGTATACCAGAACGCCTTCTGCCTGGTCTCATTCAAATAAGAAATAACAAGTGAGGTCTTTCCAGCACCTGCAGGACCATATATCCAGACCATAGATGTTGATGGATTATCAAAATATGGGAAGATTCTCCTTCTGGGACATAGGTGCCTTCCCGAAGGTATCTTTAATTTGTGGGGGAGGTCACTTTCCATAAATGTCAATTTTATTTATACCATACTCTTTTTTATAAACTCAACAGTAACAACAGTCCCTAAATTGCTGTTAGAAATAGTTGTTTTTGCGGCAGAAACTCGGCCCTGAAAAATCTCTGATTTTTCAGGGATCCCAGCCTCAAAACAGGATTTATGCGACAATTTTTAATCAAAAGATTTCAGCCCTTTTTCACCTAATAGGTGAGACGTCATTAAATTAGACACGGCACTGTCGGTGAAATCCTGATTTTTCGGCAGGGGTTCCCAGGAAAATCGTGGATTTTCCTGGGC
>WGER01000010.1 GCA_015492645.1 Nitrospirota bacterium | reverse complement strand
TGATGCTGATCCTCTGCCGTAATTGCCTGAGGCCGGGTTGTGAGAGTGTCTCTCTCAGTTCAGGTTGACCCACGAGGACGATCTGGAGGAGTTTGGCCCTTTCTGTCTCCAGGTTAGAGAGCATCCTTATCTCCTCAAGCACCTCTATGGAGAGGTTCTGGGCCTCATCTATGATCAGGACTGGTTGCTTCGTCTGTGCATATTGATCAATGAGAAAGTCGTTCAACTCTCTGAGGAGCGTTACCTTGTCCTTTCCAGAGACATCAAGCCCAAAGTCCTCGTTAATCATTGCTATCAACTGTTCAGAGGAGACCCTTGTGTTGAAGATTATTGCAAGGGTGTGATTTGTATTGAGGTTCTTGATGAGATTTCGGAGGATTGTAGTCTTACCAGAGCCGACCTCACCTGTAAGGAGGATAAAACCGACCCTTTCCCTTATACCATATTCAAGATAGGTGATAGCCCTTTTGTGGGAGCGGCTTAGAAAAAGAAAGTCAGGATTGGGTACCAGTTCAAAGGGCTTTGTCCTGAAATTAAAGAATCTCTCGTACATCTCTACAGGGTTATCCTCAGTTCAAGCCATCCTATACTGTTTCTGTACTCATTTTCAGGGATGTCAGAGTCGTTCCTGTTGTATGTGTATCCGAGGGTGAGGGTGGCTACCCTCATGCTGTACTCCAGGCCTCCCCTTATTCCATATCTGTTGACCCTCTCTCCTTCTGGCAAGAACCTCAGACGTGAATAGGTGGCGAGGACCCTGGTGGTTACCCTATCTGACAGGGGGATCGCCAACTCCAATGTCAGACCCTTCTCCCTGTCTTCCCTATCAGTCAGGGTGTAGTCGCTGATGCGGTGGAAGAGGAGGAGGGAGACCTCACTCCTGTTACTGTATCGAAGGGATACACTTCCCTCTCTTGTCCTGTATGTGCCGAGGTCAACGGACTCTTCAAAACCCTGGGAGTATCTGCCCTCAAGGGTGAAGATCCTGTAACTATGGGTGAGGAGGATCTCCCAGAAGAGGGAATCTGTATCTTCGGTTCCTTCATAGTCAAACCATGCCTGTCCTGCTGAGCCCACAATGGTGGTGGATGGGCCCATCTCGTACCTCAATCTCAACCCTACCGAGGGCCTCCTGTATTTTTCCGTCAGTTCCGGCTCACTGATGAGGTATCCAAGTAACAGAGTGGATGATATCTTCGGGGTGATCTCCTTTTCTATCTCGATGGTGAAGAGGTGTTGCTCGGTGTCATTACCCTCTTCTTCTCTGTACCAGAGGTTTTCGTAACTGTAGCCGCCGGTGATGGTGACGGTAGGGCTGAGGGGATACCTGAAGTGGGGGTTTATGAGCAACCTGTTGGATTCGGTTACATTCACCACCGGGTTGTCGATAGCCACGGCCCTTCTAATATCTATGGGTATCCTCCTGTATTCATCGGTTATATCGACAAAAAAGACCTCTCTGTACAGTGAAAGGGTTGCATCAAGGCTGAGTCTCTGGATTCTACTCAGGGTGGTCTCATTCAGTTCCGGGTTGTGGGCATAGAACCTGAACTGGAGGGCATAGTCCACTGTCGCATCAAGCCAGTGTGTCCTGTAGAGGAGGTTGATGGCTGGGGTGATGGTGGTGATGTACTCCTCTTCCTCATCGGATGGGGTGAGGAAGAGGTTGGCGTTGTACTCTCCTCTAAGGGTGAGAGAGGGAGTGAGTCTCAGTTCTGCATGGCCTACAGAATAGAAAAGTGTTAAGGATATGAATATTAAAGAGCCTATTACAAGTCTACTCTTTATCACCATCTCCTTGACGGTATCGGTAACGCTCGTAATAGTAGTAATAGTTATCATTGAATCTTTCCAGGGTGGCATTATTATACACCACACCGAGAATATTTGTATCTTTGAGTATTTGGAGGGCCTCTTTTAGATTGCTGAGCGGTACGTGTTCCTCCCTCACCACAAGGATGACCCCATCAACTATGGATGCAAGATGATGGCTCTCTGCAAAGGGAAGAAGAGGGGGAGTATCAACAATTATATATCTATTTGCGTACTGGTGCTTCAATTCGTGCAGGAGCCCCTTCATCCTGTCCGACATGATCAACTCCACAGGATTGTCAATCCTGCTGCCTGCAGGAAGTACATCAAGCCTTTCCAACTCTGTCTTGAGGAGTATATCACTTAATTCAGCCTTATTAAGCAGATAATCTGTGAGACCCTTCTGGCTCTCTGTGTTCAGATGCCTGTGGATATCAGGTTGTCTCAGGTCTGCATCAATGAGAAGGACTGTGTGGTCATACTCCTGGGCGAGTGTGATTGCCAGGTTCATGGCCGTTACAGTTTTGCCCTCTGTACCGATGCTACTTGTGACCATTATTGTATTTAAAAATCCCCTGCTCTTGGTTATCTTTACAATCCTCGCTTTCAGTTTTCTGTATTCTTCAGTTACAGAGGATGTGGGGTCTGTGAGGGTTACCAGATAGGGAGAGGGACGAAATGTAACTCTCTCCCTCTCTATGGTCGAAACCTTCAAGGCCGGTATCAGGTTGGTATTACTGTTTTCATTCTTCTCCTGCCTCATTTTTGCTGCTTTCTCCAATGCCTTTTCAATCCTGCTCATTCTTCCCCCTTTATCTTATTATCAACTCCTTTATCCATGTTGCGACCTCCAGGACCCTTTCTCTAAGATGCAGATTCGTTACGAAATCATCTATGTAGGGAAGTCCCAGAAACTCTACCGTAAAGATGGCCATTACAAATAGCATATAGAGGGTGAAGGTTGTATAAAGGAGAATGTTTCTCCTTCTGAGATGCATTCTCTTTATGGGGTCTTCAATAGTTGGTATAATCGCTAAGACCTGTAGGCCTAATGCCTTAAGTGTCTCGACAGTCTTAACTGAGGTGTCCAGATAGTCTATGAGTAGTAGAAGTCCGAAGCCTGCACCAAGGCCTGCAAAGATTCCGAAGAATATTATCAACTTCCTGTTTGGGCTGACAGGTTCAACTGGCAAGATGGCAGGCTCCACAATCTTGAATGTCTCTGCCTTGTCCTGTACCTCCATCTGCTTTGAGACCTCGGACTGGCCGAGTCTGAAGAGGAGTTTCTCGTATATCTCTTTAAAGGTATCCCTTTCCCTTTCCAGATCTGCCAGTTTCTTCCTTTCAGCAGGTATGTCTTTGAGATAAGCCTTCTTGAGAGAGAGTTGTCTTTTGTAGTGTTTCTCCTTCGCCTCTAAGGCGGCAATCTCGGTGTTTATCTTAGATAGTCGCTCCTTCAACTGGAGATAAATCGGATTGATTGCTGACATCTCTGAAGAAGTGGTCTCCTCAGGATCCTCTTCCGAGGTCTCCTTTGAGATAACGGCCATCTTCTCTTTCAGAGACTCTATCTCTGCCTTTAACTGGATCACCTCAGGATAGTTTTCAGTGTATTTCAGGAGGAGTTCGTTAAGTCTCTGTTGAAGGATGGACAGCCTCTGGGCATAGACATTCCCTGTAGATGTCCTTTCAAATATGGCCACTGTATAGGGCCTTTCCCCTTTGAGTTGTTCCTCAATGAGACTCTTCTGGGCGTTCAGTTCGGCCTTTTTGATCTGGAGTGTCTCAATCTCTTTCCTTAGCCTCTCAATATCTGAGACCACACTCCTTTCATCCAAGGCTATTATTATGCCCTTTGACCTTCTGAACTCGATGATCCTTTTTTCTGCCTCATCGATTTTATTTTTGAAGAACTGGATCTGTTCCTTCAGGAATCGGTTTGCTCCGTATGCCTCCTCCCGTTTTGCTGAGAGGTTCTCCTCTATGTATTGGTTTACAAGGGTGTTGACATAATCTCGAGCCAGTTTTGGATCCTTATTTGTATATGATACTGTGATCATGTTGCCCTTTCTCACTCTCACCTTTGTCTTCTCCTGCAGGTGTTCCAGCAGTTTCTCCAGTTCCACAGGATCGTTCTTATCTACCTGGAAGTTCACCTCATCTATCACCTTAAGTAGAAGATTCCTGTTCTTTATTGCATATGAGAGGACCTTTATTCTCTCTTGCATTGATGGTGTCACGGCAATGCCCTTCACCAGATCAGTGATCACATTTTTCTCAATAAGTATAGTGCTATGAGCCTCGTAGACTTTGGGCTTCAGATAGCTGTAGAGGAGGGCGAGGGTCATTACAGCCATTGCAGTAATCATAAAAAGCCCCTTTTTACGATCAATCAAGTTTAGGTACCTCTTTATGTCAAGGTCTCTGGACTCCATACCTCCTCCTAAAATATGCCCTCTTTTACTATCACAAAGTCCCCTGGTTTGAGGGGGATGTTCTGGCTGGTGTCGCCGTCTTTGACCAACCTCTTCAGGTCAACAGGGATGGTATGATTGCCCTTTCTGAGGACGACTATACTGTCCTGCTTTGCAAATTTTGTGAACCCTCCCGCTTCAAGGATCGCCTCCATTACGGTGAGCCCCTCCCTGTACTCCACAGACCTGGGAGTGGTGACAGCCCCGACCACGTATACATTCCTCTCTTTCTTTGGTGGGATGAACACCAGGTCGTTAGGTCTCACCTCCACATCATCACTCACATCCCCTTCCACAAAGAGGCGGTAGAAATCTTCCTTTATCTTTTTCTCTCCCCTCAGGAGGTATGCACCTCTCAGGTCTGCATCCTTCAGGTCGCCCACCTGGCATAACAACTGCAGGAGGGTGGTCTTCCTGTCAAGGCTGTAGACACCCGGTCTTACACCACCACCAAAGACATACACCTTGTTGTTGTTTATCTCCTCCACAATCACGGTGACAACCGGGTGTTTGACCAGTGCCTTCAGTTCATCTGCCAGTATTGACTGCAGTTGCATAGGGGTGTACCCTGCTGCCTTTATCTCTCCGAGGGCAGGTACCGTGATCTTCCCGTCGGGCCTTACCCTTTCTCTGAAGTTCAGTTTATCCACCCCCCATACAGATATTGAGAGCATATCACCCTCACCGATGATATAGTCATCACCGAGGCAGACGGAATAGAGAGAAAGGACAAAGATCAACAGGGCCACTAATGGAATGCCTCTCCTCATCTTCCACCTCCTGCGTCGATCTGTCTGAGCATCGCCTCAGCCCTTTCTCTTTCAGGGAATCTTCCGAGGCTGATCGCCTTTCTGAGGTTCTCCTCAACCATCTTCGTCTCCCCCTTTGCCCTGTATGCCATTGCCAGGTGATAGTAAATCGTTGGGTTTTCAGGTTTGTTCCTTATCGCCTTCTTGAACATCTCGATAGACTCCTCCACCCTCCCGTTCTTGAGGAGGGCCAGCCCGAGGGTGTCCTGTATATCCCCGCTGTAAGGGGCGAGCATGTATGCCTTGGTTGCGAGTTGGAGGGCCTTCTCAGGCTCTCTGTCCTCTTCAGCATAGATATAGGCGAGGTTGTTAAGGGCCGGGAAATAGTCAAACCTGAGGAGCAGGGCCCTCTGG
>WGER01000009.1 GCA_015492645.1 Nitrospirota bacterium | reverse complement strand
GATTGGATGGAGAAGGAGAAAGCGTTGAGGAGTTTATTCCGTTAGTGGGTTTATAGCGTTAAGGTTTTAAAAATAAAAGTTAGAAGCCTTGCTCTATCCATACGAACCCAAGATCAAGATAGATGAGTGTTATAGGCAAATCTTTTCTCAGACTCTTATTGGAACGGTATATTCTGATTGGAAGGGATATTTTTGTTATTATGAAAAAACAACCTTATTGTAAATGGGTCCTTCTATGGATGAGATACTGTATAAAGAGAGGAGACAGAGTGATATTGATATAGCCTTATACTTTAACAAACCACCCCATGGGTTGATATTTTGAAATTTGTCAATAAATTGTCTAATCTTGTTGCTAAAGAGATACATCTGGTGATATTAAATACAGCCTCTCCATTTTTGAAACATCAGGTCATGGCAATTTTAGCAGAAAAAGGTATTTTGAAACTGATGACTTCAAAAAATTTATCAATTCAATAAGAGAGTTCCTTCATAGATTGTAACCTCTCCAGAAGACAACTGACGGAGAAATAATCTCTTTAAGGAGGCAAAGATGAATCTAACAGAGTTTGAAGGCATCATAGTGGTGACAGGATTGCCACGCTCAGGTACATCCATGATGATGAGGATGCTTGATGTAGGAGGAGTTGAGGTGCTCACAGACCACCTGAGGAGCCCTGATGAGGACAACCCAATGGGATACTACGAATTCGAGAGGGTAAAGAAATTAAAGGAGGATGCAGGATGGCTATCAGAGTCAAAGGGCAAGGCTGTAAAGATGGCCTCGGCACTCCTATACTACCTTCCACAGGGGTTTTATTACAAGGTGATCTTCATGCTCAGAGACATTGACGAGATACTCATCTCCCAGAGGAAGATGCTCCAGAGGCTCGGGAAAGAAGATACCATCTCTGATAGTGAGATGAAAAGGGCCTATCTGGAGCATCTGAAGGAGGTAAAGGAATGGCTCTCGGCACAACCCAACATCGATGTCCTCTATGTGGATTACAACAGGGCCCTGAGAGACCCCTGGATCCAGGCCGAATCAATCAGGAGGTTCCTCGGAAGAGACTTGAGGATTAAAGAGATGGTGGATGTGGTGGACGAGACCCTCTATAGAAACCGCAAGGAATGGCTCTCAGAGATAAAGGAGGCGGCTGCTGTAAAGGCTGAAAAGGAAAAGATACAGGAGAGACTGAGGGCCCTGGGATATATGGAATGAGCGTCAGATATCGGTACAGACCTCATTTGAGTAATCACTCTCGTTTCCTGAGGTATCAAAGGCGGTTACTGCAAAGCACCATTGCCCACCGGACAGGGTGAGAGTCACAGTTGTGGTCTGGTTGTCCACCTCCAGGAAGTCGGTATAATCTCTTGACCCCTGCCCGTAATAGAGCCTGTAACCAGCGAGGTCGTCACAGGGGGTACCATCGATGTTTGTGGTAACAGGGTCCCACCGGAGACTCAGGAGGGGAGAAGAGTTGTCTGATCCTCCGGAACCTCCTCCACAGCCACTGATCAGGAAAATGGCAAAGAGAACCGTAATGCAGACCCTCATTTATACCTCCATAATTCAAAAGTATAAAGATTTCAACAGGAAATAGGCAAATCTGGATTAAAGGAGATGCTTGACAATGGGCTCAAAGACATTGAGTATACAGGAAGAATACAGATTTCTTTCTTCATTTACAAAAATTACAAAAGAGGAAAAAGAGAATTCCTCTGAGAACTATTAGGGCTTGGCAGGGTAATGCTTGCCATTCAGAGATACAGGACTGGAGAAGTATCCATAGAAAGGACCTGTTAATGTCCCAAAATGATGGATATATTGAAAGACCCCAGATACTACCGATAAAGGCTGAAAAAATCCATTCTGAGGAGGTTCAAAAATGATTACAGAACTCCAGACAAAAAAGGAGATACATCTCGAACTGATAGAGAAGATCAACTCAAGGGTTGCAGTGGTGGGTGTGATAGGACTCGGTTATGTAGGTCTCCCCCTCGCAATAGAATTCTGCAGGTCGGGATTCCCGGTAGTCGGTTTTGATGTTGATGAGGAAAAGGTGAAACTGTTGAGGGAGTGCAAAAGTTACATAAAACATATAGACTCAGGACGACTTCTGGAATGCAAACCGCTCTTCCGACCTGTTTCAGACTTTTCTAAACTGCTGGAGGTGGACTGTATTCTCCTCTGCGTACCGACCCCATTAAACAGACACCGGGAACCAGACCTCACCTATGTGATTAATACCACAAAGACAGTCTCACGGTACCTGAGGAAGGGGCAACTTGTTGTCCTCGAATCAACGACCTATCCAGGCACAACAGAAGAGATTATGAAACCAATACTTGAGGAATCAGGGCTCAGGGCCGGTGAGGACTTCTTCCTCGCCTACTCACCTGAGAGGGAGGACCCCAACAACAGGAGTTTTACAACCAGCATGATCCCGAAGGTGGTGGGTGGATATTCAGAGAGGTGCTTAGAGGTGGCAAAGACGCTGTATCAGAATGTGGTTGTTAAAACAGTACCGGTTTCATCCCCAAGGGTGGCAGAGGCAACAAAACTGCTTGAAAACATCTACAGGGCTGTAAACATAGCACTGGTGAACGAACTGAAGGTCCTCTTTGACAGGATGGGCATAGACATCTGGGAGGTGATAGAGGCGGCAAAGACAAAGCCCTTCGGATTTCAGGCCTTCTATCCAGGCCCTGGCCTCGGTGGACACTGTATACCTATTGACCCCTTCTATCTGACATGGAAGGCGAGGGAATACGGACTCAACACCAGGTTCATAGAACTGGCAGGTGAGATAAACACATACATGCCCTACTATGTGGTGGAGCAGGTCTCCCAGGTGCTGAACAGGTTCAGGAAGACAGTGAACGGCTCACGGATACTCATCCTTGGGGTAGCATACAAGAGGGATGTGGATGATCAGAGGGAGTCACCTGCACTAAAGATTATACAACTCCTGAAGGGCCAGGGGGCAGAGGTAACATACAATGACCCCCATGTCCCTGTCTGCAGGGGGCACCGACACTACCCTGACATTGACATGAGGTCTGTGGATCTAACAGAGGAAGTCCTGAAGACAGCAGACCTCGTCCTTCTCGTCACTGACCACTCAGCCTATGACTATGCCTTTATAGAGAGGCATGCCAGTTGTATAGTAGACACCAGGAATGCCTTTGCAAGGCATGGTATAAACAGTAAGAAGGTCTTTAAGGCGTAATGGAAGAGGTCCTGATTGTAGAGGACAGTCCAGAGATCCAGACCCAGTTCAAGTGGGGCCTGAAAGACAACTACGGTCTGCTGTTTGCCACCTCTGTGGATGAGGCGCTCAGGGTCTTCAGGAGAAAGAAGCCAAAGGTGGTGATACTCGACCTCGGACTCCCTCCAAAGGAGGACTCTCCTGAAGAGGGACTCAGGTGTCTTGAGGCCATGCTGGGTATAGACCCGCTTGTAAAGACAGTGGTGGTTACAGGTAATAATGAGAGAGAGTATGGACTCAAGGCTATTCAACTCGGTGCCTACGACTTTTATCAAAAACCGGTCAAACTGGAGGAACTGAAGATCATCATCAAGAGGGCCTTTCACCTTTATAGACTGGAGAAAGAAAACCGTTATCTACAGGAGGAACTCCAGAAGAAGAGCACAGAATTTGGTACAATTGTGGGGCAGTGTCCCCAGATGCAGGAGGTGTTTTCAACCATCAGGAAGGTCGCCTCCTCAGATGTCTCTGTGCTTGTCCTTGGTGAGAGTGGTACAGGAAAGGAACTGGTGGCAAGGGCGATTCACAGCCTGAGTTACAGAAGAGAGGGCCCTTTCATATCGATTAACTGCGGTGCGATACCTGAAAACCTCCTCGAGAGCGAACTCTTTGGCTTTGAAAGAGGGGCCTTTACAGGTGCCTATACAAGGGTCAGAGGTAAGATAGAATATGCAGACAGGGGGACCCTCTTTCTGGATGAGATAGGTGAACTCTCCCAGCCCCTGCAGGTGAAACTCCTCAGGTTCCTCCAGGACAAATCCATCCAGAGGGTGGGTGGAAGGGAAGACATCCCTGTGGACACAAGAATAATAGCAGCAACAAACAGGGACCTTGAACAGGAAGTAAGAGATGGGAGGTTCAGGGAGGACCTTTATTACAGACTCGGGGTGGTGACCATCAAACTACCACCCCTGAGACAGCGGGGTGAGGATATCCTGCTCCTTGCCAACCTCTTCCTTTACCGGTTCTCCTCTGAGTTCAGAAAGCCTGTGAGGGGATTCACCACCAGTGCGATAGACACAATGAAGGGTTATCACTGGCCGGGCAATGTGAGGGAACTGGAGAACAGGGTCCAGAGAGCGGTCATCATGGCAGAATCACCCCTGATAGGGCCGGCCGATCTCGGGTTCGATTCTGAACTGAATGAATATAACGCCTCCTTCTCACTGGAGGACCTCACCTTGAAAGAGGCCAAGAACCAACTTGAAAGACTGATGGTCCTGAAGGTCCTGAGGGAATCAGAGGGGAATGTGGCAAGGGCTGCAGCGAGGCTTGGTGTGAGCAGGCCCACCCTCTACGATCTCATAAAAAAGCACAGTATAGATACATGACCTACATCCCGAAGGGGCCCCAGCAGGTATCCAGAGAACAACCGTCCCAGCGGGTATTACCGTTGTCAAGATACCACCTGCCGTCCCTGAAGACCCCTATCTCATCATAGCCATCGCCGTTCCAGTCACCTGCAACCGCGATATCCTGAGGAAGACCACCAAAGGGACCTCCACAGACATCCACTCCACAGTAGTCCCACACCCCGTTGCCGTTGTCAAGATACCACCTGCCATCCCTGAAGACCCCTATCTCATCATAGCCATCGCCGTTCCAGTCGCCTGCCACAGGCTGGTCTCCCGCCTTACCGAAGGGACCCCAGCATGTGTCCACAGCACAACCATCCCAAAGACCATTCCCATTGTAGTCCAGATACCACCTGCCATCCCTGAAGACCCCTATCTCATCATAGCCATCCCTGTTCCAGTCGCCTGCAACCGCGATATCCTGAGGAAGACCACCAAAGGGACCTCCACAGACATCCACTCCACAGTAGTCCCACACCCCGTTGCCATCGTCAAGATACCAGTAGCCTTTATTAAATATCCCTATCTCATCGTATACATCACCGTTCCAGTTTCCTGTCACCGGACGATCCTCAAGGAGACCACCAAAGAGTCCTCCACAGACATCCACTCCGCAGCGGTCCCATACACCGTTGCCGTTGTCGAGGTACAAGTTGCCCGCCCTGTATATCCCTATCTCGTCGTAGCCGTCACCATTCCAGTCACCTGCAAGCGGTATGTCATCAAGTAAGACCGATATCTCATTTGAGAAGTCACTCTCATTTCCTGCAACATCATAGGCTGTTACCGCAAAGTAGTAGACCCCGGACT
>WGER01000008.1 GCA_015492645.1 Nitrospirota bacterium | reverse complement strand
CTCATACAATGGAGACACCTGGGCAATCCTCATCATTTCACCTCCTTGCACAGTTTCTGAAGAAATGGAATTCTTAAATGAGATGTATAATTGTGAAGAGAGAATGCGGCTATTAAAATTATAGCATAATTTTTGATAATGTTTCAAATTAATGCGACGGTATTTGTCAGGCGGGCAGTGCTGGCTGGGACACAAAGAGGCAAAAGGCGACAGGCGATGGGCAATAGGCAGCACTGCCCGTCTCGCCTTATAAGATGTTGACTAAAAGTTGATCGGTTAAATCGGGTGAGACCTAACTGGTCGCTATCTGTTATTATTTATATGGAAAACAACTACAAGGAGGTGTCTTATGGCGAGTCAGGAACTGCTGGACATGCTCAATAATGCCCTGGCAAGAGAACTGCAGGTGTGTATCCAGTACATGTGGCACCATGTTATGGTGACAGGTCCATATGCAGAGGAGTTTGGGACGGCCTTCAGGACAATAGCCCTTCAGGAGATGCTTCATGCAGAGATGATTGCAGAACGTATTGACTACCTGGGGGATACACCAACAACAGTACCTGCAGAGATAAAACTCAGCAGGGACGCGATGGAGATGCTCCGGATAGACAAGGCCGCTGAGGAGGAGGCGATAGAGATGTACAGGAACATCATAGAGACAGCAGAAAGAGAGAAGGATTACACCACAAAGAGGCTCTTTGAGCAGATACTTTCGGATGAGGAGAACCATCACAATACCTTTAAGACCCTCCTCGGTGAATGAATTAGAATGAATTGAGATGAAGAGATGGCTATTATTTTTTATACTCCTTTTGTTTGCCTGTGCCCAGGGGCAGCGGTATCCAGATCCTCCCCTGAGGGGAGACAGTGTTGTTATAGAGATGAAGGGCCTGAAGGAGGCCAATCCTGTCTTTTATTCACTGGATGTGGAGGGCAGGGAGGTGAGGTTCTTTGTGCTGAGATTTGGTGACAGGGTGGAGTCCTATCTGGATGCCTGTATGAAGTGCTATCCCCACAAGATGGGGTTTAAGTCCGAAGGGTTCAGGCTCATCTGCAGATACTGCGGGGTGGAATACCCGCTGGACACGTTAAAATCAGGCCTTGGTAGTTGTTATCCTATCCCTCTTGAGGGCAAACTGGAATCAGGCACTTACATCATATCCCTGGAGAACCTGAAGAAGGCAACAAGATACTTTTAGGAGGACGGATGAGATTACTGAACCGACTGAAGGATGGGTTGACCAAGACGAGACAGGGCCTTGTTGGGAGAATTGAACAGGTCTTCAGGGCCTCAGAGGTGACAGAAGAGGCACTTGAAGATTTTGAGGAGGTCCTTATCACATCTGATATGGGGGTGTCTGCTACTGAGGAAATAGTGGAGGAGTTGAGGGCAGATATCAGGGCTGGCAGGGTGAGGGATCTGAAGGACCTGAAGGACCTCCTGAGAAAGGAGATGCTAAGGATACTCGGGCCACCACAGCCATTCGTTGTCTATCAGGAGAGGCCCTTTGTTGTCCTTACAGTGGGGGTGAATGGAGTGGGCAAGACCACCACCATAGGGAAACTCGCCTGGAGGCTTCATAATGAAGGTTACTCTGTTGTACTTGCAGCCTCTGATACCTTCAGGGCTGCTGCAATAGAACAACTCCAGATATGGGCAGAGAGGGTAGGCGCCCAACTGGTGAAGCACCAGAGTGGATCAGACCCGGCAGCGGTCGCCTACGATGCGGTGCAGTCTGCAAAGGCCAAGGGGACGGATGTCGTCATAGTAGATACTGCAGGCAGACTCCACACCAAGTTTCCCCTTATGGAGGAACTGAAGAAGATAAAGAGGGTGATTAACAGGGCCGTTCCAGGGGCCCCCCAGGAGGTGCTCCTTGTTGTGGATGCGACTACTGGACAGAATGCGTTGAGACAGGCAAAGATGTTCGATGAAGCGGTGGGGGTGACAGGAATAGCCCTTACAAAACTGGACGGAACGGCAAAGGGCGGTATAGTCTTCGCCATAAAGAAGGAACTGAACATACCTGTGAGGCTCATAGGTATCGGAGAGGGACTCGAAGACCTGAGGGACTTCATACCAGAGGAGTTTGTTGAGGCACTCCTGAGCGAGGAGAGATGAGTCCTGAAAGGATGTATTTCTATCTGAAGGTATCACCCTCCAGGCAGACCTTAGTGAGTGAGGAGTCTGAGGAGGGTCTGTTTACAGAGGAAGAGGGTGTGGTCCTGTGCAGATTCTGTGGGAACAGGGTTACCACCCTTGAGAAGGCGATCTCTGTTAACGGGAGCCACAGGCATCTCTTTACCAATCCTGAGGGACTTGTCTTTGAGATCGGCTGCTACCGGGAGGCAGAGGGGTGTACAGTGCATGGCCTTCCCACTTTTCAGCACACATGGTTTAAAGGATACCAGTGGTGTTATGCCCATTGCTCCTTCTGTTCAGTGCAACTGGGATGGTACTATCAGGGTGAGGCAGACGGCTTCTTTGGGCTTATCACCGACAGGCTCACGGAACCAAGGATGCATTGATCCCATGTTCAGGCCTGTAGTAATACTGATACTGCTCAGTCTCATTGTCCGGCCAGCCCTGGCGATTGACTATGATACCCTCAGGAGGAGGATGGTTCAGGAACAGATAAAGGCCAGGGGGATAAGGGATGAGCGGGTAATAGAGGCGATGCTCAAGGTGCCGCGGCACCTGTTTGTCCCTGAAAGGTACAGACACCGGGCCTATGGTGACCATCCCCTTCCAATTGGGGAGGGGCAGACCATCTCTCAGCCCTATGTGGTCGCCCTCATGACAGAGGCACTCCGCCTGAAACCCACAGACAGGGTCCTTGAAATAGGCACAGGTTCAGGGTATCAGGCCGCTGTCCTGGCCGAGATTGTGCGGGAGGTCTATACAATAGAGATCCGTCAAACACTCGCAGACAGGGCAAGGAGGGTACTTAAAGAACTGGGATATAAAAACGTGAAGGTGAAACACGGTGATGGATACTTCGGATGGCCTGATGCAGGTCCCTTTGATGCTATAATCATTACTGCAGCAGCAAACCATGTCCCTCCGCCGCTTCTGAGACAGTTGAAGGATGGGGGCAGACTCATCCTTCCACTCGGGGAGGTCTATTACTACCAGACCCTTACCCTGATAGAGAAGAAAGGTCCAAAACTGATCACGACTCAGATGGGACCTGTATCCTTTGTCCCGATGATAGGTGAGATAAGAAGGAGGCATACAAGATAGAGGAGGGCGCCTGCAAACAGGACTGAGCGGAATCCCAGCAATAGGGCGAGCATTATCGCAATTGGTGGTGAGACCACAGAGACAGAGCCATTTATAGCCCATGCCCAGGGGACCCACCGGTCCCTTCCCGCAAGCAGACCCGCTGGAAAGGGCATACCCATAAGGAATCCAATGCTCAAGGCCAAAATGAAGCAGTAAACTGCCCTGAGGGGGAGAGCGGTCCTGAGCAGTAGCATTTGTAGAGAGGGGAGGAGAATGGCTGTGGTGACTATTGCACGGCTCAGAAGCAAGAAAGGGACATAGAGTTTCCCCCCTGTCCTCCTTACTAAGGCACTGCCTGCGGCAGAACCGAGCAGTATCCCGCCTATCGCAGTTGCCCCTGCATAAGAGGGGTTCTCCAGGGGTAGGATAAGGGACTCAAAGAGACTTACTTCCACAAACATGTAGGCGATGCCTATTATGGCAAAGTATGAGAGCCACCGGAAGGGGGGTCTGCCACCTTCGGGACTCCTCAGCAGAGGGGCCATGATTATGCCAGTTGCGAGGATCAGGAGCAGGAGGGTGACAACCGGTAGCAGATAACCTTCCTTTATGAAGAAATGCCACTGTCTGCTCATGGTGTAATAGGTCTCTGTCAGGTTCTTCAGTTTGAGAAAGTAATATGCGAAGGGCCTGCTGTCATCTACAGGTGATACATCAAAGAGATACTCCTTCAGGAAGGCACCCCTCCTCTGAGGGTCAACAAGGGCCTGGAATGCCTCCTGGTATGCTATTGCCTCTGTTCTAATGAAGGGACTCCATTCATCAGGCCTGAACCCAGGCATGTAGAGTATATCAAACCCCCTTTTAACACAGAACTCTCTGATCCTGCTCTTCTGCCAGAGGCTGAAGGGGGACCTGCTGACCAAGATGGTAATGGTGTTGAGGCTCCTTACTATAGCGACCCTTTCCCTTATATCACCTAAACCGAGTTTCTGCATTGCCTCATAGGCCGTATTGATTATCCTGAACTCCATCCTTGGTGGGGGGATGATAAAGACAGTGATTGAGAGAATGCCCCCCTCTTTTAATGCCCCCAGATACTCTTGAAATGCCTCTGTGGTCAGGCGATAGTCCTCTGAGAGGGCCACTCCACCTGAGGGCAGGGTGTCCAGAAGGCTCAGAGAGATGATGTCAAACTCTTTATGGTGGGTGGAGAGCCATGACCTCGGTGTTGCTCGCCAGGTCATCTCACTGTAGGGGTTGGCAGGGCCTGAAAATTCCCTCACTGCCTGGATAACAAGGGGGTTGGACTCCACTCTGTGGATTCTTTCGGCCCCATGGTACATCCCGATGAGTACGTCCAGTCCTCCCTCAGGGTCAATCACGAGTACATCCTCTGGTTTGGTGATGTTATAGGGGATCGCCATGGGTAGATACTCCAGAAACCTCAATTCCTCTCTGTTTCTGAAGATGGTGATCGGACTGAGGGACTGCCCGTCTGTGGCGATCCCCAGTTGTTCTGGCAGAGGCCCCTGATATGTGAGACTGAGTCCTGGTGCGGTTCTCATGATGGGACTTTTAAAGACATCTACACGGCTGTAAGGACTCCAGAGGGTTCTCAGATGCTTGGAGTCAGGATATCTGAGGGCCAGTGATAGTGGTTTGTATGGTGAGATCTCGGGCATAAGAGGCACTGGCCGAGTGTACCATATGATCAAAATCGTAAATAGAGTCACTACAGAGAGTATCCTCATCCTCTTTGTTGAGATCAGTACTGCCCCCACCACTGCAGTTATTGATGCAAACAGAATCACATCACCAGGACCTGTCATCCATAGGAGAACATTCGGCAAGGCTGCTCCAAGGGCTGCACCCAGCAGATCTGCTCCATACAGGTAGGGGGCCTCTCTTCTCATTGTTGTAAGAACTGTTGTCACCAGCATACCGAAAAAGAGGAATGGCATAGAGGCAACAACGGAGTAAAGGAACGTATAGAAGACCTTGGTGAGGTTCCAGAGGGGTTCTGCAGGGTAAAGAGGTATCAGACCGAGGAGCATGGGACACCCTCCGATGGTAATGGCCATAAGGATGGAGTAATGGGGGATGAGATCATATCTTATCAGGCGGGGGAACAGGTGCAGAACCGTGCCAGAGGCCCCTATACCGAGCATTGCTACACTTATTACAAGAAAGCCAAAGTGATACCAGAGGGTGATGGAGAAGACCCTTAACAGGGCGATCTCAAAGGTGAGGACCGACAGGGACAACAGACAGAGGGTACCTGAGAGTCTCCTTATGTCCCCTTCAGCAGCATGAACAGGAGCATCAGAACCGTTAACACTATTATGACTATGACCGTAGTCCATGCAATGATATTAAACGTCCTTGTATTTGTGTACTCTCCCATTATCCTTGGATTGTTGGAGAGCCTCAGTGCATATACAAGTACGAAAGGCAGGATCAGGCCATTTAAGACGGATGACAGCACCATAAGGGTCACCAAGGGTGCACCCGGTATCATTACGAGCAGGGATGCAATCACTATGATGGATGTATATATCCACATGAACTGTGGTGCCTCCTTAAAGGACTTGTTCACCCCTGCCTCCCAGCCCATCGCCTCACAGGTGTAGTAGGCGGTGGCGAGAGGGACGATTATGGCGCCGAGGATTGAGGCATTGGCGAGACTCAGGGCAAACAGCAGTGCTGACATATTACCGGCGAAGGGTCTGAGCGCTATGGCTGCCTCAGAGGCATCCGTTATCCTTATTCCAGCGGGAAAGAGTACCGTGGCACACGTGACTATGATAAAGAAGGAGACTATATCAGTGATGCTACAGCCCACCACCACGTCGAGCCTTGTCAGGTAGTACTCCTCTTTCTTTAACCCCTTCTCTGCTATGGAGGATTGTAGATAAAACTGCATCCAAGGGGTTATGGTGGTCCCGATGATTGCTATGGTGAGCATGATATACTCAGGGTCCTTCTGGATCCTGGGGAAAACAAGCGACTTTGCCACCGCAGTCCAGTCAGGCCTTGCCATTATACCTGCAAGGATGTAACCAAAGTACAGGATACAGGCCACAAGGAGCACCCTCTCAACGAACCTGTAACTGCCCCTGGTGACGAGCAACCAGATGCAGAGTGCGCCCAGGGGGACCATCAGGTATTTGCTCACCCCGAGTATCTGCATACTTGCGGCCCATCCGGATAGATTCGCCACTGTGGTGCCGAGATTCGCCACAAAAAGGGCAAGCATCATGAAGAAGGTTGCCCTTACCCCGTATTGTTCCCTGATCAGGTCTGCCAGTCCCTTACCAGTTACAACACCCATACGGGCTATCATCTCCTGTATAACGATGAGTGATACAGTGGTGGGCACCAGTGTCCAGAGCAGTGACAGACCAAACCTCGCCCCTGCCACCGAGTAGGTGGTTATCCCGCTGGCATCGTTATCAACACTTGCGGTGATAATGCCAGGTCCTATAACAGACAGAAATAGCCCTATCTTCTTTAGTACCTTCATCCTTGGTATGGACCTCTTAGACCTTCTTCTGTTTTCTCTTGGCCCGTGGTGGCAGAATCCTGTCTATAATATCATCAACAGTGACGATACCCAAAAGGGTGTTCTCCTCATCCACAACAGGGATTGCCACCAGGTTGTACTTGGAGATGGCAGCAGCCACCACTGACTCGTCATCCTCGGGCCTGACAGTCTTCAGGTTTGTTACCATAACCTCAGACAGTGTCTTATCAGGTTCTGCCAGCAGGAGTTCTCTAAGTGACAGGACACCCACCAGTTTCTCTCTGTCTTCCACCACATAGATGTAATAGACCGTTTCGATCTCTGCAGCATCCCTCTTGAATTTTGCCATCGCCTCTGCCACAGTGGTCTCCTTTGTATAGGCGATGTATTCGTTTGTCATCAGACCACCTGCTGTGTCCTCTTCGTGTTCCAGTAACTCCTGTATGTCCTCGGCATCCTCCCTGTCTATATTCTCCAGTATCTCCTTCATCTTCTCTGGCGGTAGTTCGCTCAGGAGGTCAACCGCCTCATCCGGTGGCATCATGGATATGATCTTGGATGCCTTTGAGGTGTCCATATCCTCGATAATGGTGGCCTGAATCTCCGGGTTCAACTCAGACAGTGTCTCTGCTGCAGTGGCGTCGTCAAGGTCTGTAAAGAGGCTCCTTCCCTCTGCCACAGAGACCGAGGATATGAGTTCGGCTATGTCTGCAGGGTGTAGTTGGGAGACCATCTGTCTTGGCACTGTAAGGGCCAGACTCTTCAGTTTTGGCTGAAGTGGCTGGATGTAATTCCAACTGATCAGATTGTAGGGAAGTTCCACCTTCAGCATCCGGAGCAGGTCTGTACCGCCCCTTTCTATGCCAAGCCTCCTCAGGATACCCCTCATCCCCACATCTACTGCTACCAGTACCGCGTATCCCTCATACCCCTCCAGTTTTATGTCATTCACCCTCACCACCTTTGCCCCTGTCACATCAACTATCTGTTTGTCAAGGATGTCCCTTACTGCGAGGAGGTCATCTTCACTTTCTTCATAGACCAGAAGGTCGTCAGGGGTGAGGGTAGTCGCTATAATCCTCCGGTTGAATATACTCACACTCTGCCAGGGGATCCTGTAGAGTGTCTTCTTTCGGGATATCACAAGGGAGTCCACCACTGGAAGGGCCTCTCCCTTTACAATTATGAGATCCTGTAATCTGCCCAGTTCCTCACCCTTCAGGTCAAGGACTTCCTTCTTCAATATCTCACTTATGAAGATCTCCCCGAAGATCGGCATAGGTTTAATCCTCTGTCAACAGTTGTTCCAGGGAGAGATTTTTGATGGCACCTTTAAGCAGTTCCTCTTTGCTCAGCGTCCTCATATAGGGGAAGACACCCAGAAAGGGGACCTTCAGGAGTCTTCTCAGGACCAGGGGATTGGTCTCTGAGGAGATATCAGATGTCTCATTGGGGTTGTTGAGAACTACCCCTGCCACCTTGATACCACTCCTCTTTGCCACCTCCAAGGTGAGCAGTGTATGATTTATTACTCCCAATTTGTTGGCTGCCACCACAAGAAGCGGCAGTCCCATCCTTTCAACCAGATCAAGCACAAGGACACCCTCTTTCAGAGGAACCATCAGTCCTCCTATACCTTCAACGATTATAAAGTCGTATTCCTTCTGGAGGTTATAAAAGGCCTTCATGATAACCCTTTCGTCAATCTCCACTCCCTCCACCTCTGAGGCGACCATGGGGGCCACAGGTGTTACAAATCTATAGGGGCAGACATCATGGAGGGGCAGATCGCTGTCAGTCATCTCCAGCAGGGTTGTCCCATCCAGTGGAACGAGCAGATCACCCTCCCGGCGACAACCACTTTCCACGGGTTTCATTGCAGCAACCCTTATCCCCTTTGCCTTCAGATACCTGACAAGGGCAGAGGCAACGATGGTCTTTCCGACTCCAGTATCAGTGCCTGTTATAAAAAGACCCTTCATCTCAAGGACCTCTGGACATATAATTCCAGAATATTATAATACTTTTTATCACATCTGTCCAAAATTATTACTCCGGCCCACTGCTGTCCAAAATAATCTGGAAAAGTGAACACAGGCGGTGTGCCGAAGAAACAGAATTCAGGACACCTTTGAAAATAAGGGTTTTATACAACCAGAGTGCTTGACTAACATTATAAAGCCACTGCCTGATAGACAGGTTGGTCTCCTCTAAAATCTGTCCATTAATTCTGTTTCTGAGGCATACCGCCTGGGGTCGTCCCTATTTTGGACAGATGTGACTCTGGCCATCAAATACAACAAGGCGAGGACTTAAACATCCCCCTCCCCTCTGGGGAGGGGGCAAGGGGGAGGGCACCCTCATCCCTTCCCTCAAGGCAGAGGGGGTAATGTTTATGGTGTTTTTCATTTTCAATTGCAGGGTTAATAAAATGTCCCGAATGACACTCCGCTCGCCAGGTGGGTACCCCAAAAATTCCGTAAAATTCGTTCAAGCCCTTCATATATGGTCCTATTTACTGGATACCGGACACTGCTCTTTAGACAAAATATAGTGGCTTAAATTATTAATTGACAATAGTTGCAGAAGGCATAGTTCCTGATTATTAGGGGAAGAGATTCAGAATAGAGGGTCGAAGAAGATTTCAGGGATTAAAGACTTTTTAAAGATATTATTGAACTCAATCATGTTGAAGGAGATGGGTTTTAAGTATTCATACATTGAACCTTTTGGTGGCAGAGTGCAACTAAGAAATAGAGGGTGTACAACAACTGCTATTCTTAAGAACGTTGAAAGGCAGATATCAGTCTCCCAGTGTATTTTAAAGAGCGATGCTCAGGAGTTATGAAGGCTCACCTGAGAGGTTGAAATGAGAGGAAAATGGATGATTACTACAGTGGCAACCAATACAGTGTAGAACCTTTATGAAGGATATGGAGGTCTCCTCTGAATGAAGAGATATTTGGTTAGTACCTAAGTGTGTTGACCTCTAAGATTGCTTTTTTATAATTTATGTGAGATGGCAGGTCATGAAGCGAGGCAGTGGAATCTTCTCAAAAAGATCTCAGAAGGCGACGAGGATGCATTTAAGGAACTCTACGAGTCTACCTACAGGAGGGTTTACCTTTACCTATACAGAATCCTTCAGGACAGGCAGACCGCAGAGGACATACTCGTGGAGACCTATACCGTGGTCTGGAAAGATGCAAAGAGGTTCAGGGGGGCCTCAAGCCCCACCAGTTGGATTATAGGTATAGCGAGAAATCTCGCCATGAATGAGTTGAGAAGGAGACAGGAGCACGAGGAGATTGATGAGAAAGTTGTGGGGACAACGGATGGAGTAATCACCAGAATAGAAGACCATTACAGGAAGAAGGTCCTCAGGGAGGCTATCTCAAAACTCTCGGTTAAGCACAGAGAGATACTCCATCTGGTCTTCTATGAGGAGTTGACCTACCAGGAGATAGCAGACCTGCTGAACATGCCTGTTAATACCGTCAAGACAAGGGTCTTCTATGCAAAAGAGACATTGAAAAAGGTCCTGACAGAGATGGGAGTGAGGAGAGATGAGATTTAAGGAACCTGATGAACTAAAGGAACTGATTCCCCTTTATCTGCAGGGAAGGCTTACCCGTAGAGAAAGGGAGGAGTTTGAGGAGGCCCTCAGGAGGTATCCTGACCTACAGAGGGAGTTAAAGGAGTTTGAGGAGATAAGTGATGTCCTTAGAGACCTGGAGAAAGAGGTGCCCCCCTTAGATGCTGAATGGGTCTTCCGGAAGACTCTACAGAGGATTAGGAACGATGGAGTAATAGCGAAGGACCCTCTTCTGAAAAGACTCACGGCCTTGCTAAGAGGGCTCTTCACTTCCTACCGGCTTTCATGGGGGATAGTGGCAGTGCAGTGCATCATTATCCTCTTGCTTGTGAGCAGAATACCGCAGAACCTACCTTACAAGACACTCACCACACAATCTCCCCAGGTGACCTCAGGAGTAAGGGTGAATGTGGTCTTCAAGGCAGACGCCAGGGTGGAGGATGTGAGGAGACTCCTGAGGGAGGTGGGTGCTACCATAGTCTGGGGCCCCTCACAGGAGGGGCTTTATATTATAAAGATAGAAAGATCGAAGGAATTAAAGAGCATCCTTGAGAGATTGAGGGACTCCCCGATAGTGGAGTTCGCTGAAAGGGCGTATTAGTCACAAAGGAGGTTCTTATGAAGTGGTTTGCCTGTGTAACAGGTCTCTTCTTTTTATTACTTTTGACCTCCCACTCCATGGCCCAGACGCCAGAGGAATTCATCCACCTGCTCACACCTGAGGAAGGCTCTGAGGTGGTTGTGAAGAGACCCTACATCCGTTGTAAGATTGACACCAGGTTCTCACTGGAAAATCTCTTTGTCACCCTGGACGGCAGGGATGTGACAGGACTCATACAGGCTACTCCTGAGGGATTTGAACTTCAGTATGTGGATATCCTTCCTCCAGGTCAACACACCTTAGAGGTGGTCCTCTACACCGAAGACGGCAGAGAGGTCCAGAGGCAATTCTCATTTTCCACCAGGCACAGTGAGGAGTTCGAAGAGGCATACTCTGAAAACGAACTGACCGCCCTATATGAGACCAGATTAAAGAAGCCAGAGGATGTGGATACCGTGCCCCACTCAAGGTTTGAATCAAACCTCAGGAGCAATACCACACTGAGGGAAAAGGACTGGAGGGTTACCCTCACCACAAACGTGAGGTTTATAGACCAGAGCCTTCCAGTAAACTACCCCCTGAAAAAGGGCATCAACCTTGCCAACTATCTCCTAAAGGCTGAGTACTCCTCTGAAAATGTGCGGTTCTCCTCAGAGGTCGGGGACATCCAGATAACAGAGACTCAAAACACGGTACAGTCTCTTGGTAGAAGGGGTGGAAAACTGTCGGTCGGTTTCAACGGTCTCACTCTGAGCGGCTTTGTGGTCAACAGTGAACAGGTTTTCGGTTTTCGCGGGGGTATGGGGATAGAGGGCACCCCTGATGACCACATAATGGGCACATCAGCAGAACTGAAATTGTCTGACAAACTCTCTCTGCGGGCAATATACATAAGGGGAGGAGAGAAGTCACCGAGTTACTTCGGGACATGGGGTATAGGAGGTGGCAGGAGGGGAGAGGTCTTCGGGACTGTGGTCAGGGCAAATCTCATTGGAGAGAAGTTGACTGCAGAGACAGAGGTGGACTTCTCCAGATTTGACCCTGACACCAAAGACGAGTTCCCTTCGGAGGCTGACAGGGCCTACAGGGTCAGGCTGGGTGGTTATGCAGGGATGTTCTCCTACGAGGCAGTGTATGAATACATGGGGCCTGAATACGAGGTCATAGGAAACCAGGGACTGCAGAAGGACAGAGAGGGATTTACCATCAGGACAGGCATGAGCCTGAAGGGGCACTCTCTCAACCTCTCCTTCAGCCGATACAACGACAATGTGGAAGATGATGAACTGTATCCAAGGACTTACACCTACCAGGGGACTGTTAATTATACATTAAACATGATTCAGAACCTATCTGTAGGCATAAACTATCAGAAGTCAGTTATTGACAGCACCCACGAACCCCCTTTTACCAACCCGGTGAGGGTGGACACGGATACGGTCTCGGGTATGGCCTCATATACCACAGGCGCATTTAACATCGGCCTTCAAATCTCCCATTCGATACGGAACGACAGGACAGATGACTCGAACGATACCATCACAACCACCTACACCCTCACCCCTGCATATCTCACGGATAAACTCTCCGTCTCTCCAAACATCTCATTCAACCGCACTGAATATAAACTCACCGGTGTCAGAACAGACACCTTCACAGTGAGCCTTGACCTGAGGGGAGACCTCTTAAAACGTAAAATCACCTACGAGTTTGGCGGGACCTACAACAACACAAAGTCAAATGACGGAACCATGGACCAGAGCAGTTACAACGCCAGTTTCAGGGTCGCCTACTGTCTGAAGGAAAGGCTCCTCGGTCTGCAGAGGCCATCACTCGGTATCAGGGGTACTTACAATCTGCTCAAAGACGATGTCTATGGACAGCAAAACGAGGAACTGGTGCTTCTTCTGGTGCTGTCAACCAGCATACCATTTTCACTATAAAGGAGGGTTGCTATGAAATTCACTAAAATACACATAACCTGCCTGATTGGTATATGGCTCATTTTCATTTCTGCGGTGACTTCCCATGCCATCACAATAACGGCAACACCCACCCCTGCGAGGGTAAACCAGCCCGTCACATTCATCATCAATGCCACCTTTGCGATGCCATCTTACTGCACGATTGAGGTGAACTTCGGCGACGGTTTCCCCTGGCAGGATGCAGGTGTATGTAGTTCCACCTCCTGCACCCTTACGGTTTCACATACCTATGAGATACCGGGTGTTTATAAGGTCCAGGCCAGAAGCAAGTCAGGTGCCTGTGACACTGCCTATCCACCTGCACCCCCAGACCCTGCAAGTACAGATATAATGGTCCTCTGTGAGGTGCTGAGTATAACCTCTCCTTCCACACTACCAGAGGCAACGGTGGGCCAGCCCTATTCATACCAGATACAGACCACTGGAGGGTCGCCACCACTTACCTACTCCATCCGTTCAGGTAGCCTTCCCCCTGGTCTGAGCCTCGG
>WGER01000007.1 GCA_015492645.1 Nitrospirota bacterium | reverse complement strand
TTGGAATTTCCGGTGGTCTTGCCACAGGGATGAAATTCTGCCCCACAAATCTCTGATTTTGTGGGGAGCCCGACCGCTTACTGTAATTTTTGAACAAAAGTCTAACAACAAATCTGGGTCTAATGCTGGGGATTAACCTAATTCCTGTAGATATGTTAAAATTTTAATTTAGTAACTAAAGATACCCTCGCCTTTAATTTTTTGTCATGGCAAAGAGGTTTGTCATAGGGGTAGATATTGGTGGAACGAACATGAGGGCAGCCCTTGTGGATGAAGAGGGCAGGGTGGTAAACAGGATGAGGGCCCACTCCACTGAGGAGCCCCTTCAGGGTCTTATCAAACTCCTGGCTTCACTGATGGAGGTGAAGGTTGAGGCGATAGGGGTGGGTGTGGCAGGTGTAGTGGACAGAGCGACCGGGACCGTTTCAAGGTCACCAAACCTGCCAGTTATTGAGGGACAGCCGATTGCAGAGGAACTCCAGAGGCGGTTTGGTGTGCCTGCCTTTGTGGAAAACGATGCAAATATGGCAGCCCTTGGTGAGAGCTGGATCGGGGCAGGAAGGGATTCTGCAGATATGGTGATGCTCACCCTCGGCACAGGGGTTGGTGGGGGCGTGGTTTACAGGGGTCAACTCCTTGAGATAGCAGCAGAACTTGGGCATATCACAGTTGAGGCGGATGGTCTGTCATGCCCCTGTGGAAATACGGGCTGTCTGGAGAGTTATGTCTCTGCAAGGGCCCTGACAGCCTATGTATTTGATGCCCTTGAAAGTGGTACAGAGAGTTTGATGAGGGACGCCTATGAGGGCAATTATTACAGACTCACCTCTGAGGACATCTACAGGTTTGCCTTGGAGGGTGATACCCTTGCGAGGGACTCCCTCAGGAGGGCAGGTAGATACCTCGGGATAGGAATCGCCTCCCTTGTGAATATATTTTCACCAGAGGTGGTGGTTATTGGCGGGGGTCTGCTTGGTGCATGGGAGATCCTCTCCAAGGAGGCAACGAAGGAAGTCGAAAGGAGGGCCTTTAAGGCCCTTGTAGGTAGAGTCAGGATTCTGCCTGCAGTCCTTGGAGATGACGCTGGAGTGGTGGGTGCGGCCCGGATGGCACTTGATCGGATATGAGGAGTATAAGAAACTTTTCAATAATAGCACATATAGACCATGGTAAATCCACCCTTGCAGATAGGCTCCTGCAGATTACAGGGGCGGTGGAGGAGAGGGAGTTTGTAGACCAGATGCTTGACTCTATGGACCTGGAGAGGGAGAGGGGGATTACCATTAAGGCCCATGCGGTCAGGCTCCAGTACAGGGCTGAGGATGGTGGAGAATATGTGCTGAATCTGATAGATACACCAGGGCATGTGGATTTCTCTTATGAAGTCTCAAGGAGTCTCGCCTGTTGTGAAGGGGCGCTCTTAGTGGTGGATGCCACCCAGGGGGTGGAGGCACAGACCCTTGCCAACGCCTATCTGGCTGTTGAGAACGATCTGGAACTGATCCCTGTGATAAACAAGATTGATCTACCCCAGGCAGATCCAGAGAGGGTGAGGCAACAGATAGAGGACGTGATAGGGATCGACGCCTCTGATGCCTTGCTCATCTCGGCGAAGACTGGTGAGGGTGTGGAGAAGGTCCTTGAGGCGATAGTGAAGAGGATTCCTCCCCCTGGAGGGTCAATAGATGCCCCGCTGAAGGCAATGGTCTTTGACTCCTGGTTTGACAACTATCGTGGTGTGGTGGTGCTTGTGAGGGTCTTTGATGGAGTCATCCATGAGGGCAGCAGTATAATGGTCTATTCTACAGGCAGGGTCTATGAGGTTACAGAGGTGGGAGTGTTTACACCAAAGATGCAGAGAAGGACATCTCTGTCTGCTGGTGAGGTTGGATACCTGATAGCAGGTATCAGGGATGTGAATGATACAAGAGTGGGTGACACCCTTACAGATGCAAGGAGACCTGTGGAGGAGCCCTGTCCTGGGTTCAAAGAGGTGAAACCGATGGTCTTCTGCGGTTTTTATCCTGCAGAAAACGGAGACTATGAAAACCTCAAAGATGCCCTCCAGAAATTGAGCCTCAATGACGCATCCTTCAGGTTTGAACCTGAGACCTCTGCGGCACTTGGTTTCGGCTTCCGATGTGGGTTTCTTGGACTTCTACATATGGAGATCGTGAAGGAGCGGCTTGAGAGGGAGTTTCAGGTCCCTGTGATCGCAACTGCTCCCACTGTGATCTACAGGGTAACTGACGAGAGGGGGGAGGTCCACTCAGTTGACAACCCGAGCCGGATGCCCAAGAGGGTCCTGAGAATAGAGGAGCCCTATGTGCGGGCAACCATCTTTGTGCCCGGCGAATATGTTGGAAACATCCTTTCATTATGCCAGGACAAAAGGGGCGTCCAGAGGGAATTTCAATACATCAGCAGTGAGAGGGTTATGCTGGTCTATGATCTGCCCCTGAGTGAAATACTCTGGGACTTTTATGATAAACTGAAGTCCCTGAGCAGGGGCTACGCCTCGATGGACTATGAATTTGTGGGATACAGAGAATCTAACCTTGTAAAACTGGATATACTGTTGAATGGAGAACCCGTTGATGCCCTCAGCATTGTGGTGCATCGTGATGAGGCCTATCACAGGGGTAGACAGATAGTGGATAGACTGAAAGAGGTCATCCCGAGACAACTCTTTGAGGTGGCTATACAGGCAGCAGTCGGCTCCAGGGTCATAGCCAGGGAGACAGTGAAGCCCCTCAGAAAGGATGTCACCGCAAAGTGTTATGGTGGTGATATAACCAGAAAGAGGAAACTACTCGAAAAACAGAAGGAGGGCAAAAAGAGGATGAAGCAACTGGGAAGGGTTGAGGTGCCCCAGGAGGCATTTCTGAGCGTCTTAGGGGTGAGACAATGAAGAAGAGCAAACTGAGGGAATACGCAGAGGCGATAATCACTGCACTTATACTTGCACTTATCATAAGGGCCTATGTGGTGCAGGCCTTTAAGATACCTTCTGGCTCAATGAAACCGACACTCCTCGTTGGGGACCATATACTTGTGCTCAAATTCATTTATGGTACCAAGTTGCCATTTACTGATAAGAGGGTGCTGGTGTTTACAGAACCGAAAAGGGGTGATATAATAGTCTTCAGGTTCCCCAAGGACCGATCAAGAGACTTTATAAAGAGGGTGATAGGTGTGGGAGGCGATGTTGTGGAGGAGAGGAATAAGGTGGTTTATGTGAATGGGAAGCCACTGAATGAGCCATATGTCCAGCACACAGATAATGATATCAGGCCCCTCAGCAGGGATGTGAGGGACAACTTCGGGCCTGTCTATGTGCCTGAGGGTAAACTCTTTGTGATGGGAGACAACCGTGATCAGAGTTATGATAGCCGTTACTGGGGATTTGTTGATATAAAGGATGTGAAGGGGAAGGCCTTTATAATCTACTGGTCATGGGATAGTCAGAGGCATCTGCCAAGGCTTGGGAGGATAGGCAAACTCGTACATTAGCCATTCTGGAGGGTTTGATGAGAGACGACAGAGGGGCGATAAGGCCTCTGTTATGTATCCTGGTCCTCGCAATGACCATCTATGCGGCTACTAAGTTTGTTGGTCCCTATTACAGATATTATGCACTGAGGTCAGAGGTGAAAGAACTGGCGAGGCTTGACTATACACGGCCGGAGAGGTTGAGGAGGGCTATATACAAGAAGGTCCAGGAACTGCACATTCCTCTGTCCTATGACGATATCGAGGTCTCTATAACGGAAGGTACAATCTCTGTCTATACCTCATGGAGTGAGAGGGTAGAGTTTCCAGGTGGATATGGAGTAACCCTTAATTTTGAGGTGGATGTAGAAGAGTAGAATTATGTTTACCGGTATTATTTGGGAGACAGGGATGGTGGAGGCTGTTCAGAGGAGGGGTGATGTGACTGCCCTTGTGGTGAGGGCTGACAGGGTGGCGACAGAGGCAGAAGTGGGCGACAGCATCTCGGTGAATGGGGTCTGTCTGACCGTTACTCACAAGAGGGAGGCGATGATGAGTTTTGATCTTTCACAGGAGACCCTGAGGACCACCAATCTCGGGTCCCTTAGGAGGGGGGATGTGGTCAACCTGGAGCCCTCCCTCAGGCCCACTGACAGGCTGGGTGGCCATATCGTCACGGGTCATGTGGATGCGGTAGGTGTTGTGAGGGGAATCAGACGTATTGGTGAGACAATGGAGATGGAGATACAGGTCCCAAGGGAGGTGGGCAGATACCTGGTGAAGAAGGGTTCTGTGGCAGTGGACGGTATAAGTTTGACAGTGGTTGATGTGGGTGAGGAGTCCTTTAGAGTCGTAATCATTCCACATACCGCAAGGGTTACAAATATCGGTCAGAGGCGTCAGGGCGACAGGGTGAATATAGAGACTGACATACTCGGCAAATATGTCGAGAGGTTTCTCAGTCCAGGACAGGGTGATGAGAGGCTTATGGAGAGACTGAAGGAAGGGGGGTTCCTCTAAATCCATTCATGGCACCCGAATTTACCCTTGGATTTAAATTGGCACCGACAGTTGCCTCAAAATAGGGTCCCCGAAAATCTTTGATTTTCGGGGCAGAAAACTGAATTAATGCGGCAGGATTTGATTCATACAGTTCTCATCCTTATTTCACTTAGGGATGCTTTCTATGTTTTTTGATCAGAGTCAAAGGGCAATTTAGGGGCACCTGTCTGTTCCTGATTTGTTATAATTTAATGAATCCAGACTTGTAAAGGAGGAGTGTCTATGAGATCTCGGTATAGGTTCAATACAATAGAGGAGGCGATCGAAGATATAAGGGCAGGCAAGATGGTGATCCTGGTGGATGACGAGGATAGGGAGAACGAGGGGGACCTCTGTATGGCTGCAGAGAAGGTGACCCCCGAGGCGATTAATTTCATGGCCAAATACGGCAGGGGCCTGATCTGTCTGAGTCTCACCCCCGAGAGGGTGGAGGAGTTGAGACTGCCGATGATGACCGATGAGAACACCTCCCCCTACGGAACTGCCTTCACGGTCTCCATTGAGGCGAGGAGGGGGGTGACCACGGGCATTTCAGCCCATGACAGGGCCACCACTATCAGGACAGCAATTGATCCCAAAACAAGGCCTGAGGACCTTGTAAAGCCGGGGCATGTCTTCCCCTTAAAGGCGAAGCCCGGTGGTGTGCTGCAGAGGGCAGGCCAGACAGAGGGCTCTGTTGACCTTGCCAGGCTTGCGGGGCTGTATCCTGCAGGTGTGATATGTGAGATAATGAATGATGACGGTACGATGGCCAGGGTCCCCCAGTTGATGGAATTTGCGAAGAGGCACAATCTGAAGATAGTGACCATAAAGGACCTGATAGAGTACAGGATGAGGAAGGAAAGGCTCGTGAAGAGGATAGCAGAGGTGAAACTGCCCACTGTATATGGTGGTGAGTTCACAGCAATAGCCTATGAGAATATGGTGGATGACAATGTGCACTTGGCCCTCGTGAAAGGTGAGATAAGCCCTGATGAGCCGGTGTTGGTGAGGGTGCATTCTGAGTGCCTTACAGGTGATGTATTTGGCTCAAAGAGGTGTGACTGTGGCCTCCAACTACAGAGGGCAATGGCGATGATTGAGGAAGAGGGGAAGGGGATTGTCCTGTATATGAGACAGGAGGGAAGGGGCATAGGACTTGCCAATAAACTACGGGCCTATGCACTCCAGGATCAGGGGCTTGACACAGTGGAGGCGAATATCAAACTGGGGTTTAAGCCCGACCTGAGGGACTACGGTATAGGGGCACAGATACTGGTGGATGTGGGTGTGAGAAAGATAAGGCTGATGACAAACAACCCGAGAAAGATAGTGGGTCTGGAGGGGTATGGTCTTGAGATAGTTGAGAGGGTACCCATTGAGGTGAGTCCAAACGACAAAAATATCAATTACCTGAAGGCCAAGAAGGACAAACTTGGTCATATTCTGCAGAGTGTGTAGGAGGTGCTGATGAGGGTCTTAGAAGGTGAGGTCTCGGGCAAGGGACTCCGTTTCTGTATAGTTGCGAGCAGATTCAATGACTTCATCACCGCACGGCTGATTGACGGGGCGGTCGATGCACTGAGGAGACACGGCGCTGAGGATGAGAACATAACAATCGTCAGGGTCCCCGGTTCCTTTGAGATACCTTTAACTGTGAAGAGGCTTGCTGAAAAAGGGGAATATGATGCGATCCTGGCCCTGGGTACAATAATAAGGGGTGCCACACCACACTTTGAGTATGTTGCCTCTGAAACTGCCAAGGGTATAGCCGTTGCGAGTATGGATACAGGTGTGCCAGTGGCCTTCGGTGTTATCACGGCAGACACGATTGAGCAGGCGATAGAGAGGGCTGGCTCCAAGGCAGGTAATAAGGGCTGGGATGCAGCAATTACTGCTATGGAGATGGCAAACCTCATTAAGAAAATATGAAGAGGAGGAGGGCGAGGGAGTATGCCCTGCAGATACTCTACCAGTACGACCTTACCGGCATCAGACCCTCTGAAGAGGATATAGAGAAATTCTGGGCCGGTAAAAACCCTCACCCAGAGGTGAGGAGATTTACAGAGGAGATAGTATCGGGTACATTGAGAAACCTCCAGGAAATAGACCGGACAATAGAAGAGACCTCAGAACACTGGTCCATAGAGAGGATGTCAGTGGTGGACAGAAACATACTGAGGATGGCCACCTATGAACTGCTATATCGGGCCGATATACCTGCTGCTGTTACCATTAATGAGGCGATTGAGATATCAAAGCGGTACTCTGACAGGGACTCCCCCGCCTTTATAAATGGCATCCTTGACAGGATTGCAAAGAGACTGAACAAACCCATCCATTAGTGTGAGGGGATATCCTGTTGCCATAATCTCTGATGTCCATGCCAACCTTGAGGCCCTGACAGCGGTGCTGAAAGAAACAGAGGCGCTGGGAGTCAAGAGGGTCTTCTTTCTGGGCGATGCCGTGGGTTATGGCCCGGATCCTGACAGTTGCGTTGAGATCATCAGAGAGCAATGCCAGTATGCGGTGGCGGGCAATCATGACTGGGCGGTGCTCGGTCTCACGCCGCTGGATTACTTTAACACTGATGCCCGAGAGGCGGCTGAGTGGACGGCCTCGGTGATAACTGAACAGACAAGGCAGTATCTGAGATCGCTTCCATTGAGTTGCTCCCTGTCCAAGGAGGGCCTCTTTCTCGTCCATTCCACACCAAAGGACCCATCTGCCTGGAATTACATCCTTAGTCTCTATGATGCAGAAAAAAACTTCCAGTATTTTGAGGAGAGGATCTGTTTTGTTGGACACAGCCACAGACCATTTATCATTGAGAGGCTCCCATCCCAGGAGATGGTGATACATTCTGAGAGTGTCAGGTTCAGGGCCTCCTGTAGATACATGATAAACGTCGGAAGCGTGGGCCAGCCGAGGGATGGCGACCCCAGGGCATGTTTTCTGCTGCTCAGTGAGGAAAGGGCAGAACTGAGGAGGGTCCCCTATGACCTTAGGGTGACGCAGCAGAAGATGAAGAGGCAGGGTCTGCCCCAGTTCCTGATTCAGAGACTGGAGAGAGGGGTGTAGTGGATGAGAGGTTCATAGTAGAGGCCTATCTGTTGACCCTTGAGGTGAGGGTATACTGGATTGTGGCCCTGCTGTATCTTTCGGCATCACTGGTGGGGCTCTTTTATCTAATTACAGCACGGCAGGCGCTCGGCAGAGCCCTCACAAATGTATTATGGGCCACAGTGGTGCTCCACACGATGCTGATCTGTTTCCGTGCCCTGGAGGGGATGAGACCACCCTTTCAGACCCTGTATGAGACACTGTCGTGGTTTGCATGGACCGCCACAATGGGGTATCTCTTTGTCCAGAGCAGGATAGAGGGGGTACACCTGCCCGGTCTTGTGGTATCGATACTTTCTGCCTCTGCATGTTTTTATGCCCTTCTGACAAGGAATCCCCAGATCACGCCCCTGCCTCCTGCACTGCAGAGTGCATGGTACGAATGGCATGTGGTGGTGGCCTTTGCATCCTATGCATTGTTTGTGGTGAGTTTCTCCTTTGATCTGACGAATCTGCTGTATAGCAGAGGTTCATTGAGGGCGCCTCTGTTCGGGTTACCACATCCAGAGGTGAAGAGATATCCCCATAGACTCGTAATGATGGCCTTCCCCCTCCTCACCTTTGCGATCTTTTCTGGTGCAGCCTGGGCAAACGATGCCTGGGGGAGATACTGGTCCTGGGACCCGAAGGAGACGTGGTCTCTCATCACCTGGACTGTCTATGCGATCTATCTACATACCAGGGCGATACCGGAATGGAGGGAGAGGGTCTCCCCTTATCTAAATATACTGGGATTCTGCTGTATGGTGATGACCTTTGTGGGGGTAAACTGGCTTGCAAAACTCCTCGATATACCCAGTCTACATACCTATGCCGTTTAGGGTTCTGTATAGGGTCTTTACATCCCTGAAGACCTCGGTCGTCATAATGGGATTGATGTGTGTCTGTTATCTGCTCGGCACCCTGTTTCCCCAGGGGGCGGATTATGATGCCTATGTGAAGGCAGGAGGCCGTTACCTCTGGCTGGTAGAGAAACTCGACCTCCTACACCTGTTTACATCTCCACTGTTCTTCTTCCTTACTGCACTGCTTGTCTTAAACCTCACACTCTGTATACTGAGCAGGCTACTTGCCTTCAGACGGAGGAGGGAACTGTTGCCTGAGGAGAGTGTTTCCCGTCTCAGGGGCCTTATCAAGGTGCCCGAGGACAGGTCTTTTGAAGAGATACAGGAGAAACTGTTGCAGTGCGGGTTTAGGTTTGTGGATGCCGATGACAGGCAGTATGTATATGGTAAGGGCCTTCCCTACTGGTGGCTTTCCTGGCTCTACCATCTGGGGATGGTTGTGGCTGTAGTCGGCTTTTTTATCACATACCTCAGTGCCCATGAAGGTGAGATCACCCTCTATAAAGACAGGGAGGTCCAGTTCTCAAAAGGCAGCCCTGATACACCACTGAACAGGGTCCTCAGGGCCCTTGGCCGCAAGCACGAGGAGGTTCCTGTATACAGACTGAGACTGAAGGAATTCCGTACAGAGTACTATGAGACACTCGATTTTGAATATCCAGAGACTGTACTTTCCAGGATGGCGATCGGGCTCGGTCTAAAAAGAATAGTCCCCTCAGAGGAGGCAGACGTCTCTGCCAAGATGTACTCCACCCAGTTTGAGTTCATCACCCCTGAAGGCGACAGTATCCAGGCCACCACAGAGGTGAACAGCCCCTTCAGACACAGTGGTATCACCCTCTATCAGGTCGGTTATGAGCAGAGGATATCCCTCAAAGTGGACGGAGAAGACAGGGAGGTCGATGCCTTCAGGCCCTTTGAGATTGAGGGCCTGGAGGGGAGGTTTCTGATACCAACTGTCAGACATGGACAACTCCACCGGAAGGACGGCAGTGTTGTCCCCTTAACCCCATCCGCTCCACTTTACAGGATAGACAACGGCAGCAGAAAGAAGGTCGCTGTGCTGAAGATATCAGAACCAGTAGAGGTTGGTGATGTAGAGATCACCCTGCTGGACTTCAAGGAGGCATCGGTCCTCAGTTACAGGGTTGACCCAGGGGTGCCAGTGGTGGCAGTTGCCACCGGGTTTGTGTTCCTTGGCCTGCTGATAAGGGTGTATGGTAACTTCTACAGGGTGAGGGTGATACAGATGGATGGCAGTCTCTATCTTTTGGTCAGCACAAGGGGACTCCTTGCAGACAGGAGGAAGGTGCTGAGGAGGCTCGGGATCTCATGAGTTCTTCCTTGGTGATAATTCCTGCGTATAATGAGGCATCCCATATAGGTGGGGTGATTGACTCTACAAGGTCAGTGGTGGACTGGGACCTCCTTGTGGTAAACGACGGTTCAGAGGATGACACCCCTGAGGTGGTCAAACAGAAAGGGGTGTATCTGATCAATCACCCTGTCAACTTAGGCTACGGTGCGGCACTGCAGACGGGCTTCCGGTTCGCCAAAGAAAGGAACTACGATGCTGTGGTGACAATGGACGGAGATGGTCAGCATGACCCGATGGGCATAATCACGCTGAAGGAGGTGGCAGAAAGAGAGGGGGCTGATGTGGTCATAGGCTCAAGGTTCCTTGAAGGTCCATACAGAATGCCCATTGCGAGGAGGATCGGCTCGTGGCTTTTCTCTCAGATTGCAAGGGCCTACACAGGACGGTCCTTTACTGATCCCACTTCAGGCTTTCAGTTCCTCAAAAGGAGGGCCTTTTCCTATCTGGCCAGTTCAGTACATTACCCGCTGGACTACCCTGATGTGAATATTATAATCCTGCTCCATAAGAGGGGCTTTAAGGTGGTGGAGGCGCCTGTCAGGATGTTTGAGAGTCCTGACAGGGACAGTATGCACAGGGGCTTGAGTCCAGTTGTATATGTACTGAGAATGTTTCTTGCGATAACACTAATACTGATAAAGAAGGAGGATTAGAGAATGCCATTGGGAGCAAGAGTAATAATCCTGCTTGCAGGTCTGACACTATTTGTACTGGTCTTTGAGATGGTCAGAAAGGGCAGATTCAGGGAGGAACTGTCTGTGGTGTGGCTTGTCCTTTCGGTTGTGGTTGCCTCCGGGGCCTTTCTTGACAGGGTGATAGACCCGATAGCAAAGAGGATCGGTATCTACTACCCGCCCACCTTGGTATTCCTCTTCGTGTTCATATTGCTTCTTCTGGCGCTGCTTTATTTCTCAATCGTCACATCAGACCTTAAGGGGAAGGTGAAGGAGTTGTCTCAGAAGGTGGCAATGCTCGAGTTTCAGGTGAGAGAGTCCAATGGAGGGAAGCCCTCTTAGACTGATCTACAGAAGCAGAAAGACAGGCCCCCTCAAGCCGCCTGAGTTTGGCTGCCTCAGGGGAACGCCCTCTGTAAACATAACAGTCGGTTGTGCCCACCAGTGTGTGTACTGTTATGCAAGGGGGTTCAGGGATGCACCCCCGAGAGGAGAGGTCCACCTCTACACAAATCTTCCAGAGGTCCTTGAGATGGAACTGGAGAGAAGGAGGAGGCTCCCGAAATGGGTCTCCTTCAGTACCGCCTCAGACCCCTTTCAACCCCTGGATGAGGTACTGGAGACCACATACAGGACGATGCTGCTGCTTCTTGAAAGGGGTATTGGGGTGAGTTTCCTGACAAAGGGGATTATACCAGAGGAGTTTATCCGCCTCTTCCAGAGACATAGGAGGCTCATCAAGGCAAGGATTGGCCTCGTATCACCAGAGCCGTTGTACAGGAGGCTCTTTGAACCCCATACAGCCACCTTTGAAGAGAGACTCAAAAATATACAGAACCTCTGCGAGGCGGGTATCGAGACATCTGTCAGGATAGACCCGGTGGTTCCGAACTTCTTCAGGGATGACCAGATGGAACTCCTTTTAAAGATGGTGAAGGATGCAGGTGTGGTTGCCGTCTCGGTGAGTTGCCTTGTGATGAGGCCAACCATAATGAGACAGTTTACAGAAGAACTGCCAGAGGGTGTCTGGAGACCGCTTTTGGGGCTCTACAGGGGACGCCCCTGGCAGAGGGTTATCACCTCCGCAAGGACTGCACTGTTACCCCCTGAGTTGAGGCTGAGAATCTACAGAACAGTGAAAAAATTGGCTGAATCAGAGGGCCTTGAATGTCGTATCTGTGGATGCAAGAACCCTGACCTCAAAAGGGAGTACTGCAATCCCTGGGTGGACAATTCCTGGCATCAGAGACAGGGGCAACTGTTTTAAAAACCACCGACTAACAGCCGGTGCCGAATGCTATCTGTCCTCCTCCGAGCAACAGAAAGACGATCGCAAAGAAGAGTATCTGCACGAGCCATCCTATTAAACAGACACCAACGGCCCTGAGTGTGCTCCTGTAGTCCAGTGCCTGCCGGACAGCAATAACCATTGCAACGAGCATCCAGACAGAGGCTACAAAGAAGACCACTCCCCTCAGGGGAGGGATGATACCGAGGACCCTTATCAGACCAGGGGCACTTGAGAAGCCGATACATCTGAGCAACTGGCCGAGATCCGCCTCAGTCTGGGGTTCTGGCAGTAACTTTGTCCCAATCATATAAGTGAGCCAGGCCCAGATCAGCCATCCTATGAGTGCTGCAGTTGTGACGATTAAGAGGCCAGATACTCCTGCCTGAGTCGCTGAGCCTATACCAGAGGCAATGGCAGAAAGGACAACAACCGCCATTGCCTGCATGTTGGCCCCTCTGTCCTCCTCCACCTCCTCATAGAGGGATACATCAAGTTGCGCTGCCCTCAGCACCCGTTCTGAAAACTGACCCACCCCTGTCTTCCTCCTGTTGTCAGACTACGGATAGTACATACCCAGGGTCTCACGAACAATCTGCATCGTCTCCTGCGCAACCCTGGTTGCCCTGTTAATCCCATCATTTACGATTTCCTTCAGGATCTCAGGTCTTTTGGTCAACTCCTGTCTCTTCTGCCATATAGGCTCAAGGACCTTAAAGACATTCTTGATCAATATCCTTTTACAGTCTATACAGCCTATACCTGCAGTTCTGCAACCCTCTGCGATCTCCCTTCTCTCTTCTTCCGAGGAGAAGACCTTATGGAGTTGAAAGACAGGAGACCTCTCAGGCTCTCCAGGGTCTGACCTCCTGGCCCTCTGTGTGTCTGTAACCATGGTCAGGATCTTTCTCTCCACAAGTTCAGGTGGATCGTTCAGATATATCGCATTGTCATAACTCTTTGACATCTTTCTGCCGTCAAGCCCTGTGACCTTTGGAAACTCGGCAAGTAGTGGTTCTGGTTCCGGGAATACCTCCCTCTTGTAGAGATAGTTGAACCTCCTTGCTATCTCCCTGCTTATCTCCAGATGGGGGACCTGATCCACCCCCACAGGTACATACCTTGCACGATAGATCAGTATGTCAGCAGACTGTAGTACCGGATACCCCAAAAACCCATATGTGCCGATCTCTCTGTCCTTGATCTCCTCCTTCTTCTCCTTGTAGGTGGGCACCCTCTCAAGCCATCCGAGGGGTGTTATCATACTGAAAAGGATGTGCAGTTCAGCATGTTCAAGTATCCTTGACTGGACGAAGATGGTGCACTTTTCCGGGTCAAGACCAGCAGCAAGGAAGTTCAGAAGGAGGTCCTCTGTGTACTGTCTGATAAGGGATGGGTTCTGGTAGTTTGTGGTTAGTGCATGCCAGTCTGCAACAAAGTAGAAACACTCGTATCTGTCCTGTAGAGATACCCAGTTCCTGAGGGCACCCATCAGGTTGCCAAGATGTAGATACCCGCTTGGTTGCATCCCGCTAAGTACCCTTTCCACGGCCTCTGCCTCCAGTCCTTTTTTAAAAAACTATAATAGCACAATTAATATTGAGGGATGCTATCTCCGTATTAGCTCAAAAATGGATGTCCGTGAAATGTGGCTCTGTTAGCGCATTATTCTGTCCGTGAAATCTCTTTGGCTTCAGGCCTATCTTCTCTGCCAAAAGCATCCCCACTAACTCATCAAGCCTCCTTCTTAATTTTACCAGACTCAG
>WGER01000006.1 GCA_015492645.1 Nitrospirota bacterium | reverse complement strand
GTATTTCCCCATCTTTATTGATGAGAAGGCGTTCGGAAGGACCAGGGATGAGGTATACAATGAACTCAGAAGGCACGGCATAATAGTGAGGAGGTATTTTTATCCCCTCATAAGCCAATTTCCCACATACAAGGGGCTCCCCTCTGCAGGTCCTGGCAAGCTTCCTGTTGCCGAGAGGATTACAAAGGAGGTCCTCTGTCTACCGATGTACCCTGAGCTTGAAGCAAGAGATATTCTTAAGGTGTGTGAGATACTCCACTCCTTGAGGCATTAGTAAGGATGAGGATAGCCATAATGCAGCCATATCTTTTTCCCTATATAGGTTATTTTCAGCTGATCAATGCAGTGGATCTCTTTGTGATCTTTGACGATGTCAATTATATCAAGAGGGGATGGATAAATCGTAACCGCATACTTCTCAGGAACAGCCCCTTCCTCTTTACCATGCCTCTTGAGAAGGCAAGCCAGAATAAGTTGATATGTGAGACCAAGATATCATCCGGCTTTATCCGGTGGCGTAGGAAGTTCTTTGAGGTTTTGAGACACTGCTATCATCGTGCACCCTTCTACAGGGAGTGCATAGAACTTATAAAAAGGCTCCTTGAACCTGGAGATTACCGCCTCAACGTCTTTCTCGGTATGCAGCTTGAAAGGCTTTCAAGATATCTCGGGATAGAGACGGAGTTCCTCTACTCAAGTGAGGTAGATAAGGATAGTAATTTGAGAGGACAGGATAGGATAATAGATATCTGTAAGAGACTCGGTGGAAAGATCTATATCAACCCTATTGGGGGAAGGGCCCTTTACAGGCGGGAGGACTTCCTGAGGCAGGGTGTGGATCTGGCATTCCTCAAGCGCAGGCCCATCAGATATAGACAGTTCGGTGAGACCTTTGTTTCAGACCTTTCAATCATCGATGTCTTGATGTTCAACAGCCTCGATACTGTAAGCCTCTTCCTACAAGAGTACGACCTATCCCGGGGTTGAAGATGGCTCTAAGGACCGTCAACACACCCATGTATGAGCGTGAGATCCATCTTATCGACTCCATTTATAACTCCAGTGAGTTCCGTCTTCCCGTCCGTTATGTATTCATCCTCACAAATGAATGTAATCTTAGTTGTCCTTTTTGCTATTTGCAGAAGATACCCCCTAACAAACGGATGGCCCTGGATGACTGGCTCCATCTTATTGAGCAGTTACCCGATTATGCCAGGGTGATCCTGATGGGTGGTGAGCCCCTCTTTTATAAGGACTTTGAAAAGGTATACAGGGCTGCAGCCTCCCGGTTTCCTTGTACTATCGTGACAAACGGGACACTCTTGAGCAAGAGGATGGTTGAGATGTTACTTTCGGAGAAGGGGTTATATGAACTCTGCGTATCGATCGAGATGATAGGGAACCGTAACAGGGGCTTTACCGAGAGACAGTGGGAGGAGATGGTAGAGGGTGTGAAATACTATGTATCCCTGAGGGATCGGGTGAATCCAGAGGCCCGTCTTGGCATTGCCACCATCCTCCTTGACGAGAATGCCCACCATCTGTTTGACCTCTATCGATTCTGCAGAGAAGAGCTTGGCTGTGACAATGTTACCTATAATCCTTTAAACGGTACACCGATGCAACTGAGGGACCGGATGGGCACCTTTGAAGAACTCTACTCCAGAGAGAAGGCGGAGGGAATATACTACAGGAACTGGGATCTCATAAAGGGGCAACTTAAGAAGATAAGAGAATATGACATTAAAAAGGGCATAAGATCAACCTATATCCGACCCAAGGTGATGGATTTCTATTCAGGAGAGTCCCTTGACAGGCTGGATGTCATAAATAGTGAATCTGGCCACAACTACCGGTTTGGGCCTTGTAAATACCCGTGGTCCGATTGCAGGATCTACAGCGATGGCAATGTCTCACCCTGTCTTGCATATAGTTTCGGCAATTTTAAAGAGACTCCAGATCTAACCAGGATCCTTACCAGTGACAGAGCGATGAGGTTCAAGGAGGTGCTCCGTAAAGAGGGGTTCTTTCCCCAGTGCTACAGATGCGTATTCCAGTATCTGAAGGAATATGAGAGATAGCTTTGTGACAGCGGTGAAGGGTTTCGATATCACCGAAGACCCGAAGTTCACCAATTACCATGCGGATAGGGAGTATCTGGCCGGTATAGGCGGCTCTAAGGAGCCTGTCTTTCTCAACGTCCACTATGAAGGGGTATCGATCCCTCTATTCAAGAGACCCTTAGAGGCAGATCTCTTCGATCTCTTTTCACCTATAGGGTTCCAGCCCTATATCGATACATCCTTATGGCCAGACCTTCTGGAGGCGATAAAGGAGGAGTTCAAAGGAACAGGGATTGTAAGCATATATATCCTTGGCCGGAATGACCTCTCCCACATTACGCCTCCCTACGGTTTCGACCTCTCCCTTTACAGGACAAACTACTACATAGATCTCGGACTTTCTGATGAGGAGTGGTTAGATCGGATGAAGAGGGACAGCAGACAGAGACTTATTAAGGCCTTACGGGTCATTCGCTACAGGATGGAGAGGGGAGTGGTCAGTGAGGGATTCATCAGGAACTATTCCAGGATAGCAGAGGCAAAGAGGTTTCCTCCCAGGTACCTCCTCTCGGAATCTGACTTCATGAGGCTCGGCAGTGCCAATGGAATGGTATACCTTGAACTCAGGGATGATAGGACAGACGACTTCATAGCAGGCGGCTTCTTCGGTTGCCACAGAGATGATGTGGATTACCTCTTCGGTGCAGACGACCAGAGATACAGGGATGCGATCCGACTTCTCATCGATGGGGCAAGGAGACATTTCAAGAAGCAGGGATTTAAGAGGCTCTACCTCGGGGGAGGGGTGAGGGAGGGTGACTCCTTGGCCCAGTTCAAACAGCGTATGGGAACGGAGGGACACCGATGTACCGCTGTCCGTGGAATCATAGACATAGAGGAGGCCGAAAGGCTCTATGGTGGTAGATTCTCGAAAGAATGGTTCAGTGGTTTCTTCCCTCCCTATGTGAGGAGGGGCGATGAAGAATAGCCAGGTCTATGTCCATGTAGGTCTGCCCAAGTGTGCAAGCACCTCTATCCAGTATGCCCTGTATTCAACTGAAGGGATAGACTTTGGTGGGCTGTTGCCTGTGAAGGAATCCAAGAGGTTCTGGGCAAACCGTGATCTGGCGGATCTGTTCGACTGTGAACTGAGGTTCAGGGCCTACGATACGGAGAGGGGCCAGGAAGTTATCAGAAGGTATATTGAGACGAGCGAGAAGACAAGGATAGTATTCTCCTCGGAGAATATCTCTTTGAGGTTCTTACCGTGGGATCTGCCGACATGGCACAAGTTACTCTTTCTTCGCTCGATCCTTCCCTCTGATACACTCTATCTCTTCGTCTATAGAAGCCCCTACAGGCTCCTTGTCTCTCTTTACAAAGAGATGGTACTCCTTGGATATCCAGAGTCATTCAGGACCTTCTGCACAGAGGTCTATAAGATGCGAGATATATCCTTCTTTGATGATCTTTGCCTCAACGGTTTTCTGAACAAGTTCGACAGGATATTCCCCCCAGAGAGGCTTTCTGTTGTCTACCTTGAGGCAGATTCCTTCGAACACGACCTATCTCGGTTTTTTGGGCTGAGAATCACGCTGCCCACAGAAGCCAGGAATGTCTCTATCACAAACGAAGAGTGTGAGATGGTGGTGGATTTTAATCGGAGGAGTAACGATTATAATCTCCTCCTTGACGTCCTTGAACTCCACAGAATAGACAGGGGCTGGGAAGAGGAGCGGAGATACTCTACTGCACGGAAACGGAGGATCAGAAAGGCGGTAGCTGCAGAGATGGTGAGGTGTGTAAAGCCGGAGAAGGTCGTGTACAGGGTGCCGGTCTATGTAGCAGAAGAACTGATCAGCAGATTGTCAGAACTACTCGGTAGAGCGGATCAGAGGATAAGGGAGCCCCTTATAAAGAGATACATAGAGGAGATAGGCTCGATGACCGGGTAGGCCCATGGAGGCTCTGTGTATGGGTTGCAACGAGAGACTGTGGACATCGCACTATATGGGGAAGATGGATGGAAAGAAGGGTTACCCGGAGATGTTTGTAGTACGCCTTCTGACCGGTTCTTTCCCTGTTGCTGGGATCGAGGATAGAGACTATAAAGGGAAAAAGCTTCTTGACCTTTCATGTGGTTATGGCCGTAACCTCGGTCTATTTAGGGATCTGGGTTTTGATATCTATGCAACAGAGGTGTCGGAAGACATTGTAAGGGAGCTCTCCAGACGATACCCAGATATAGAGTTCCGCGTTGGATGGGCACATAAGTTGCCCTTTGAGGATGGATTCTTTGACGGTGTGGTGGCCTGTAATTCATGCTACTACCTTCCTGATAGATTGACCTTTGGTGACAACATCAGAGAGATCCACCGGGTTATAAGGAAGGGAGGATGGTTTGTAGGGTCCATATTAGCTTCCGACCATTCCATTTTCAAAGGTGCCGTACTGCAATCCGATGGATCTTTCGTCATTACCCAGGACTTGCAGGGTCTGAGAAACAACTGCCGCCTCCAGGGTGCTTCATCTAAAGAGGAGGTAAAGACTCTCTTATCTCCCTTATTCTATAGATTCAGGATTGGATATTTCTGTGACGACTTTGAGGGATTCAGGAGGAGCTTCTTTTACTTCTGCTGTTACCGTAGCGGTTGAATTTTATGGAGAGGAGGTATTTGGCTGGATGGGCAGGGAATCGAGAAAGGTACCTTTTGTTTCAGTAGGTTGCGTTGCCTATAACCATGAGGCCTTCATTGCCCAGGCCCTTGAAGGATTCCTCATGCAAAAGACAACTTTTCCCGTTGAGATCATTGTTTACGATGATGCCTCCACGGACAGGACAGCAGATATCATAAAGGAGTATGCCAAGAGATACCCTGATAAGATAAGGCCTATCTTCCAGAGGAAGAACCGGTATAAGGAAGGTAAAAAGCCCTTTGTAGATTACGTATTTCCTGAATGCAGAGGGAAGTATATTGCCCTTTGTGAGGGAGACGATTACTGGACAGACCCCTACAAGCTCCAGAAGCAGGTTGAATTCATGGAGGCCCATCCCGATTGTAGCATGAGTTCCCACCCTGTAAGGGTAGTCTGCATGGGTGGCCGAAGGTCCCTGTGGGGTGATCTTTATGGGATCAATGGGAAGGAGTTCTACACGATAGAGGAGTTTCTGGGTGCCCCTGGATTTCCTGAGATACCTACACCTGGATTGATGATAAGGGGCTCTGCCATCAAGGAGGTGCCAGAGTGGTTCTGCAATGTCTTGAGGGGGGATACAGCACTCCACTTTCTCCTGCTGCAGGAGGGAAAACTTGGCTTCCTAAAGGACTGTATGGCCGTCCATCGCAAGCACGACCGGGGTGTAACGAGACTCTTTGATACAGATCCAGAGTTTATGCAGTTTGATATATTGAAGATTTACCTCTATATGGACAGACATTTTGAATACAGATATCACCGTTTTTTCAAGAGACACATGAAGGATGTTGTGGAATACTTGCTGAATAGAGAGGATTTGAGCCACAAGACAGTAAAGGATATCCTGGATTTCTGCAGTGGTCTGCCTGAGAAGGATAGATACTGGGATGTGATAAGCCCTCTTGCTATGCGGTTAAAGAAGGAGGAGGGTTCTACATACATCTTTGAACACATCCACAAGACAGGAGGCACCACCTTCCTGCTTTCTTATGTGCAGAGGGCATTCGATGAGAAGGACAGGTTTATAATCCCGGGGACGGACCCTGAGAACGGAATAGAGATAGATAGACTCATTCGCAACAGGAAGAATTATCTGATAATCGGTGGACACAATACCCATAGACTCAGGGAGGTTTACCCGGATGCCAAGTATATAACCCTTGTAAGGGAGCCTGTATCAAGAATCATATCCTTATACCTCCATTTGAAGTATCACCCAGGGGTAAAGCAAAAGTATCGTGTAGAGGAAGGCACATCCCTATCTCGTTTTATAGAAGAGAGGCTGAACCTTCCC
>WGER01000005.1 GCA_015492645.1 Nitrospirota bacterium | reverse complement strand
TTCTGGATCGCCCTTCTCATCTGCCTCGCACCATAAACAGGCTGATAGTACTTTTCTACAAGCCACTCCTTCACATCCTCAGAGACATCCACAATCAACTCATGTTCAATCAACTGTCTGTTGGTCTCGTCCAGCAAGAGATCAATTATGGAGAAGAGGTGTTCCTTATTCAAGGGATGAAAGACGACCACCTCGTCTATCCTGTTGAGGAACTCGGGGTTAAAGGTCTTCTTGAGTTCATTCAGCACACTGTCTTTGATTTTTGTATATAGATCCTCTTCTGACGTCCTGTGGAATCCGAGGGGTGTTGCCTTCTGGATTATTCTTGCCCCGAGGTTTGAAGTCATTATTATCACTGTGTTCTTAAAGTCCACCTTTCTGCCAAGGCTGTCAGTAAGGACCCCCTCATCCAGTACCTGTAAAAGGATGTTGAAGACATCAGGATGGGCCTTCTCTATCTCATCAAAAAGCACAACTGAGTAAGGCTTCTTTCTCACCTGCTCTGTTAACTGTCCACCTTCTTCATATCCCACATACCCTGGAGGAGCCCCTACAAGCCTTGATACGTTGAACCTCTCCATATACTCTGACATGTCTATCTTGATAAGGGCATCCTCATTGTCAAAGAGGAACTCTGCAAGGGCCTTCGCCAGTTCTGTCTTGCCCACCCCTGTGGGTCCCAGAAAGAGGAATGAACCTATCGGTTTCTTTCTCGGTTTTATACCGGTCCTTGAGCGCCTTATTGCTCGAGAGACCGCCTTTATCGCCTCGTCCTGAGCAATGATCCGCTTGTGTAGTTCCTCCTCCATCCTGAGGAGTTTCTCGGACTCTTCCTGCTCAACCTTAATCAATGGGATGCCCGTCATCTTGGAGACGGTGTAGGCGATATCCTCTGCGGTTATTACTGGTATCTCCTTTGTGAGGTTATCACGCCACTTCTTGTGTATCTGTTCATGGAGGTTCCTCAGTTTCTCCTCCTCAGCCCTTATGGCAGCTGCCTTCTCAATATCCTGCAGTTTGATGTAGAGCATCTTCTCTTTTGCGAGTCTGTCAAGTTCCTGCTCTATCTCTTTCAGTTCGTGTGGAGGTGTAAACCTCTTGAGTTTGATCCTTGAGCCTGTCTCATCTATCACATCTATCGCCTTATCAGGCAGGTTTCTATCAGAGATGTAGCGGTCGGAGAGTTTTGCAGCAGCCTCGATCGCCTCACGGCTGTATTTTACCCTGTGGTGGGCCTCATATTTGCTCTTCAGGCCCTCCAGTATATCTACCGTCTCCTCCACTGTGGGGGGATCAATATAGATGGGTTGAAATCTCCTCTCAAGTGCACCGTCTCTTTCTATGTACTTCCTGTATTCATCGGCAGTTGTGGCACCAATGCACTGCACCTCGCCCCTTGAAAGGGCCGGCTTGAGCATGTTTGATGCATCCACAGAACCCTCTGCAGCACCTGCCCCAATAAGGGTGTGTAACTCATCTATGAAGAGTATAATATTGTCTGACTGTGTTATCTCCCTCATTATCGCCTTCAGCCTCTCTTCAAACTGACCCCTGTATTTTGTGCCGGCGATGAGTGCTCCGAGGTCAAGGGAGACGATCCTCTTGCCAAGTAACTGATCAGGTACATCTCCTGATACGATCCTCTGGGCCAGCCCCTCCACTATCGCTGTCTTACCAACGCCCGGCTCACCAATAAGTGCAGGATTGTTCTTGAGCCTCCTGCCGAGGACCTGCAGTACCCTCTCTATCTCCCTCTCACGGCCAATCACAGGGTCGAGTTTCCCCTTACGGGCAAGATCAGTGAGGTCTTTTCCAAACTCATCAAGGGCAGGTGTGTGGGTCTTTCTCTCTCTCACACGCCCCTGAGGGGTACCCATTGACATCGACAGGTTTATGGTCAACTGCCTTGCGCCCAGCAGATTGGCACCGAGGTTTCTGAGGATCTTTCCGGCTATGCCCTCATCTTCCCTGATAATGCCCAGTAACAGGTGTTCACTTCCTATGTAGTTATGTCCTAGTAACCTCGCCTCTTCAATTGCCAGTTCAAGGACCTTTTTTGCCCTTGGTGTAAAAGGTATATCCCCGAAGGACAGGACATTGCTTGCCGGAGGCAGGTTCCTCTCTATCTCCATTCTTACCTGTTCAATAGAGATACCCATCTTCTTGAGGATAACAACTGGCAGGCCATCCTGTTCCCTGAGCAGGCCTAAGAGGAGATGCTCCGTGCCGAGGTAGTCATTCTGTCTTCTCTCTGCTTCTTCCTTTGCATATATAATAACCTTCCTTCCTCTCTCTGTGAATTTTTCAAACATATCTTTCTCCTGCTTTTTATGGTCTTTCTATAAATCATAATACTTGTTTCAATCCTGCGTTGTCAACTCTAACTAACCTGAACAGACTTTCGGTCAAAATTACAGTAAGTCTTCTCTGTGTTTGTAATATCTCTGTTTGGAGTGGTAAAATTACAGCAGAACTCACTTTAAGGAGGTTACAGTGATAATTGGTAAGCCTCTTTTGAGTACAGAAGAGATCCAGAAGAGGGTGAGACAACTTGCAGAGGAGATTACAGAGGATTACCAGGACAGAGAACTTCTCGCGGTCGGGATACTGAGGGGTGCATTTATGTTCTTCGCAGATCTGGTGAGACATATAAGGGTGCCTCTTAAAGTGGATTTTATAGTGGCCTCCAGTTATGTCAAGACAGAGACCACCGGAGAAGTAAAGATACACTGTGATCTCAGAGAAGACGTGAGGGGGAAGGATGTATTACTGGTAGAGGATATAGTGGACACCGGCCTTACACTCAGTCTAATAAGAAAGAAGATACTCGAGAAAGGCCCCAGTTCTTTAAAGGTATGCGCCTTCCTTGACAAAAGGGAGAGGAGGGTTGTCGATGTGCCTATTGATTACAGGGGATTTGTTATACCAAACGAATTTGTTGTCGGATATGGACTCGACTATGAAGACCAGTATAGAAATCTCCCTTACATCTCTATATTTAAAAAGTCAATCTGACCGGGGGTCCAGATGTATGAACTGATGATAGAGACCACCTTTTCAGCAGCCCATCAACTGAGGGGCTACAGGGGTAAATGTGAAGAACTACATGGCCACAACTGGAAGGTACAGGTCCATGTAGTTGCACAGAGGTTGAATGAGATTGATATAGCAATTGACTTTCATGAATTAAAGAAACACACTGAAGAGGTGGTGGGAATGCTTGATCATACACACCTTAATGATGTCTTCCCCTTCACAGAGATAAATCCATCCTCTGAGAACATAGCCCGATGGATCTTCGAATCTCTCAAGAAGAGGATAAACGATGACAATGTGAGGGTGTCTGCTGTAACAGTATGGGAATCAGACACTGCTTCTGCAACTTACTATGAGGATTGATCTCGATCTCGCAGAAGAGATAATTAAAGAGGCCAAAAGTACAGGTGCTGACCAGGCAGAGGTCTATTACTACTGGGGAAGGGACCTCTCTGTAGAAATCAAATCCCAACAGGTGGATAGCCTTGAGTGTGCAACTGACCGTGGCTATAGTATTCGTGTCCTGAAGAAGGGCTCTGTTGGTTTTGCGTACAGTAATGAACCCTCAAGATGGAAAGAAACTCTTACAAGGGCAATCCGGATGGCAGACCTTACAGACAGAGACCCCTTTGTATGTTTCGCACAGATGTCAGAACCCGTGAGTGTGAGTATCTTTGATCCTGAAATAGAGAGGGTTACTGAAGAGACCCTGATTCAGGGAGCAATGCAGATGGAAAAGGAGGCCCTCTCCCACGACAAAAGGATCAGAAAGATCAGAAAGGCCCGTGCAGGGATAGGCATCACAGAGGTGGGGATAGTCAACTCTGAAGGGCTCAGGGTCTCTTATGTTGGCACTTCTGCAGTTGCGGATATAGTGCTTGCCGCAGAGGAGGATGGTGAGAGTCAGATGGGCTGGGCCTTTAAAGGTAGCCGGAGAATCTCTGATATAGACTTCAGCGCCACAGGCAGGGAGGCTGCTGAGAGGGCATTGAAACTCCTTGGTGCAAGGAGGGCCTCCACTGTAAAGGGAGAGGTCCTTCTGGAGTCACCTGTTGTTTCTGAAATACTCTCTGTACTCGCCCCTGCGTTTTCATCAGACAATGTCCAGAAGGGCAAATCAATGCTTGCAGGAAAGAAGGGACAAAGGGTCTTTTCAGAGAGGATTGATATATGGGATGATGCCCTCCTCCCATGGCACCTTGGCACAAGGCCCTTTGATGCAGAGGGTGTCCCAAGCAGAAGAAACCTCTTGGTGAGAGAAGGTCTGCTGAAAGAATACCTATACAACCTCTACACTGCCAGAAAGGAAGGGACCTCCTCTACAGCGAGTGCTATCAGGGGAGGTATCCATACACCTCCCGCTGTTGGTATATCAAACCTCTACATAACCGCCTCCCGGGGTGAATACATCCGTACATATCAGGAGATGGTGAAGGAGATAAAAAAGGGTTTGATTGTGACAGAGGTAATGGGAGTGCATACTGCAAACCCTGTAACCGGGGAGTTCTCTGTTGGTGCCTCTGGTCTGTGGGTAGAGGATGGTGAAATCAGGCATCCTGTAAAGGAGGCAGCAATCTCTGGCACCATATTTGAGTTATTCCAGAGAGTTGTATGGCTGGGTGAAAAACCAAGGTTTTATGGTAAAATAGGTGCTCCTGATATGCTCTTCGAGGCTGTTGATATAAGTGGTTAATACAACTACCAGATAAGGAGGAACCATGGACTACTTTCTCACAGAAGAACAGAGGATGATAAAAGACCTTGCCAGACAGATAGCAGAGGAGAAGGTGAAGCCTGTCAGGGCTGAACTGGACGAGAGGGAGGAGTTTCCGACAGAGATTATGCAGGTCCTTGCCCAGTCTGACATGTTCGGGATATTCGTTCCTGAAGAATACGGTGGTCTTGGAATGGGGGCCTTAGAACTCTGTATAGCGGTAGAGGAGTTGAGCAGGGTCTGCCTCGGTGTCTCAACCAGTTATGCAGCAAATGCACTGGGTACCTATCCCATCTTACTCTTCGGCAGTGAAGAGCAAAAGAAGAGGTATCTGCCTGATATAGCCTCGGGTAAAAGACTGGTAGCCTTTGCCCTTACTGAACCCACGGCAGGCAGTGATGCAGCAGGCATTCAGACGACCGCAAAAAGGGAAGGAGACTACTATATACTGAACGGATTAAAACAGTGGATAACCAATGCAGGGGAGGCCGATATATATACTGTCATCGCCATAACAGACAGGCAGAAAGGGGCCCGTGGTGCCACCGCATTTATCGTAGAAAAGGGCACCGAGGGGTTTTCTTTCGGTAAAAAGGAGAAGAAGATGGGTATCAGGTGTTCTGTTACCAGAGAACTCATCTTTGAGGACTGTAAGGTCCCTGCTGAGAATGTCCTCGGAAGAGAAGGGATGGGCTTTATCGTTGCCATGAGGACCCTTGACCAATCAAGGATAGGTGTGGGTGCCCAGGGTGTGGGAGTGGCACAGGGGGCCTTTGAAGAGGCCCTCAAGTTTGCGAAACAGAGGGAGCAGTTCGGCAAGCCAGTTATAAGTTTCCAGGCCGTACAGCATATGTTAGCAGACATGGCGATCCAGATAGAGGCTGCAAGGAGTCTGGTTTATTCTGTGGCCAGATACATTGACAGCGGGGCAAAGGACATATCAAAGGTCTCTGCAATGGCGAAGGTCTTTGCCACTGATGTGGCAATGAGGGTCACCACCGATGCGGTTCAGGTGATGGGTGGTGCGGGTTACATGAGGGAGTACCCTGTGGAGAAGATGATGAGGGATGCAAAGATACTTCAGATCTACGAAGGCACAAACCAGATACAGCGTAACATAATTGGTCAGGCCCTTATAAAAGAGGCCACAAGGCTCCTCTCATAGGGGGAAGGAGATGAAGGTGGTGGTCTGTATAAAACAGGTGCCTGACACTGCAGAGGTGAGGATAAACCCTGAGACGAACACCCTCCAGAGAGAGGGGGTGCCGAGCATAATAAACCCATATGACCTGCATGCCATAGAGGCAGGGCTCCAGATCAAGGAGAGGACAGGTGGTGAGGTTGTTGCTGTAACAATGGGGCCACCCCAGGCAGAGGACGCCCTGAGAGAGGCGATCTCGATGGGCGTGGATGATGCCATACTGCTTACTGACAGGGCCTTCGCAGGGGCCGACACATGGGCCACATCATATACCCTTGCGTCTGCTATCAGGACAATAGGGTATGACCTTGTGATATGTGGAAAACAGGCTATAGATGGTGACACTGCCCAGGTGGGTCCAGAGGTGGCAGAGTTTCTGGGTATCCCCCACGTGGCATATGTGAAGGCATTTGAAGAGGTCTATGAGGACAGGATAATACTGCAGAGGATGATGGAGGAGGGGTATGACGTGGTAGAGGCGCCTCTGCCACTTCTGATAACAGTGGTCAAGGAACTGAATACACCAAGGCTGCCTTCCCTCAAAGGAAAGATGAGGGCAAAAAAGGCAGATATTAAGAGGTTTGGTATCAGGGAACTGTCTCTGCCAGAAGACCTGGTTGGACTGAGGGGTTCACCCACTCAGGTGAGAAACATCTTCGCCCCGGAGAGGAAAAAGCAGAGGAAGATTCTTGACGGAACTCCTGAACAGCAGGTGGAACAACTGATAGAAGAACTAAGAAAGTTGGGATGTATCTGAGGAGGTATAAATGGTTATAAGGATCTATGTGGACAGGGACTTCTGTACCGGATGTGAGAACTGCCTCGACTCATGCCCTTATGATGCAATAGAGATGAGGGATGAAAGGGCCTTTATCACCGAGTACTGTCAATTGTGCCGGAACTGTTTAAGTGTATGTCCTGAAGGCGCAATAAAGGAAGAGGAGGCAGTGGTTAAGGAAACCCCAGACCTTGGAAAGTACAAAGGGATCTGGGTATTTGCAGAACAGAGGAATGGAAAGGTTGCTGAAGTCGCCCTCGAGTTGCTCGGGGTTGGAAGGAGGTTGGCAGAGACTAAGAAGACTGAACTCGTGGCAGTACTCTTTGGATCTACCGAAGAAGAGGCGGAGGAACTGATCCGCTGGGGTGCTGACAGGGTGCTCCACTGTCCTGACCCGATCTTTGAGCACTTCAACGATGACCCCTATGTCGAACTCCTGACTCAGTTGATTAGAGACAGAAAACCGGAGATAGTACTGGCCGGAGCAACTCCAATAGGCAGGTCTTTCTTACCCAGGGTTGCGGCAAGGGTTCATACAGGACTTACAGCGGACTGCACGTCCCTGGAGATTGAACCCGAAACAGGGAATCTACTCCAGATAAGGCCTGCCTTTGGTGGTAACATAATGGCCACAATTGTATGTCCCCACCATAGACCCCAGATGGCCACTGTAAGACCCAGGGTGATGAAGAAGGGCAGATATGATGACAGCAGAAAGGGAGAGATAGAGACCATCAGAGCAGAGAGACTGTATAGCAGAACAAAGGTGCTGAGAACCGTGAAGGAGACATCACAGGCATCTGTCAACCTCCAGGAGGTGGATGTGATTGTATCAGGCGGCAGAGGGGTCGGCGGACCGGAGGGGTTTAAACTGCTTGAGGCACTGGCTGTACTTCTGGGAGGTGCTGTAGGTGCATCACGGGCAGCAGTGGATGAGGGCTGGATACCCTATAGTCACCAGGTGGGGCAGACCGGCAAGACCGTATCTCCTAAACTGTATATCGCCTGTGGGATATCAGGGGCAGTACAGCACCTGGTTGGTATGCAGTCATCAGACATTGTGGTCGCAATAAACAAAAACCCTGATGCCCCCATTTTCAATGTGGCAGACTACGGGATAGTGGGTGACCTCCACGAGATACTGCCTCTGCTGATAAAGAGAATAAAGGAGATAAAGACAGGATGAGTATAGCCTTTGTATTTCCTGGCCAGGGGTCCCAGTATGTAGGAATGGGGAGGACACTCTATGAAAAGTTCCTCGAGGCCAGAGAGGTCTTTGAGACCGCATCTGAGGTTCTCGGTTATGATGTGGCTGGTCTCTGTTTCAATGGTCCACCAGATGAGTTGAACCGAACATATAGGACCCAGCCCTGTATCCTTACAGTAAGTGTGGCGGCCATGAAGGTGCTTCAAAACAGACGGTTGAGTCCTTCGGTCGTTGCAGGACACAGCCTCGGAGAGTACACGGCCCTCGTGGCAGCGGAGGTGTTGAGTTTTGAAGATGCCCTTGTCCTTACAGAGAAACGGGGCAGGTTCATGCAGGAGGCGGTACCTGAGGGACAGGGGCTTATGGCAGCGATACTGGGGCTTTCAAGGACAGAGGTGGATGAGGTCTGTCTCTCTGTTAATTCAGGATATGTCGCCCCTGCAAACTACAACTGTCCAGGACAGATCGTCATTGCAGGAGAGAGAAAGGCGGTTGAGGAGGCTGTAAAGATTGCAAAGGAAAGGGGTGCAAAGAGGGCCGTGGTACTTCCAGTAAGTGTCCCCTCTCACTGTGCCCTCATGATAGATGCATCCAAAAGACTGGCAGAGGAACTGGAGAGGATTGAGTTCAGACCTCCGAAGATTCCTATAGTGAACAATGCGGATGCCATCTTCTTGCACACGGTTGACAGCATAAAGGCATCCCTGATAAAACAACTCGACAGCCCTCTTCTCTGGGAAGACTCTATCAGGGTAATGATAGATTCAGGAATTAACACCTTTTATGAAGTTGGACCAGGAAAGATCCTTACTGGTCTTATAAAGAGGATTGACCCCTCAGTCAAAATTAAAAATATAGATTCTGATCTGGAAGAGATCCTGCAACAGGAGATCTGACCGATCTCTATTTTGCAGCCTGCCCTGTGGTTCTCCTCGTATGATATGTATCATAGTATATTTAACCTGAAACATCTATAATGGATATAACCCCTTTGGGGTGAGAAGAGCAAGACCTAAGGAGGAAAAGAGATGCCCAAGGTGACAAAGGATACGGTAATCGGCGAAGTGATAAACATGAGTCCTGAGGCCAAAAAGATAATAGAGAAGTACTTCGGAAATGGATGTTTCACCTGTCCTGGGATCAAGGTTGAGTCACTTGCATTCGGAGCAATGATGCACAATGTTGACCCAGAGAAAATCGTGGCAGAATTAAATGCCCTGGAGGACAAAAATGGAAATTAAATGCGTCGTATGTGGTTCTGATGACAGCGAAAGGACCTATCTGCCCTGCATCCACAGGGGCGAGGAACGGTACGTATGTGTCAGGTGCCTGCCTATACTGATACACGGAGGTCATTGACGGAGGGGATCACCCTCCGTTTCTCCATTCATGCGGAGTATCCTGCAAGAGATTTTTGCTGTCTGACCTTACCAGTTTGGCAGGATCCTGTATCTTGTTCTGGGACTTGCGGAAGATGAGACCAAGCATGACTGGCTGTCTGACAAGGGTTTCAAGTATGTGTCTGTAGTGAACCTCTCATGGGAATATTCAGCCCCTTTTTTCTGAGTTTATAAGCATTTATCCATGATAATTTTCATGCCTCTTTATTAATTGATAACTTAAGCAGTGAGGTACTTGACAGAAGGAAAATATTATGATATACTTTGTTATTCAAAGTAATTTGAGATTGATAGATACTGAGGGTTACCATGAAGAATGTTCCAGGTCCATTAGATGTGCTTGAAAACCTTGTCAGTTACATAAACAGGGGATATCTTAAAAAAGAAGTTAAGCAGGAAGGGGCAATTCAGCTCCATCTAGGAACTGCTCTGATCATCTGGGGAGTGATTGCCATAGTTGTAATGGAACTGTCCCCTGTTTTTATAAGAGGGGGCTGGATTGAAACCAGAAATAAGGCTGTTCTGGCCATCGGGGTGTTTTACCTCCTCGTTTTTGGTACTGGAATCATCTTAGACTGGCTACTGACAAAGAAAAAGATTGAAGAACTTGGAGAGGTGCTTGATTATACCTCAAGACAGATAGGCAAGATGTGGGGCTTCATCCCTTTGTTTGGAGGTTACCTTACAATTGTTCTTGCCATTCATGGGGCCTTCTCTTTCATCTATTCAATGTGGATGATACTTGTGGGTGCAGGCATGTATTTTACAGGGGTCTTCTCCCGTAGATACTATGAAGGCTACGGGGTGGTGCTGATGGTGGCAGGAGTTGCCACTTCACTGGTTCCTGAAGGTGGAGGATATTTTCTTTCAAAGACTATTGCCGAGGTATTCCTTGGCGGAGGACTCATCGTCTCTGGTATATATGTGAAAAGAAGATACGGCTGGTAAGGGTGCAGGGATGACCGAGGAGTATCTTGATCCGATTATCCATCAGCCCGTAAGGACCCGTATATTTGCCTGCCTTGCATCAGCAGAGGAGGTAACATTTTCATACCTTAAGAAAACCCTGGGGCTCAGCGACGGAAACCTTACAACCCACATGAAAAAGATAATGGATGCAGGATATGCAGAGATGAAAAAGGACTTTGTCAACAATCGTCCTCGCACAACTTATAAACTCACCAGAAAAGGAAGAAGGGCCTTTGAGGTATACTTGAAAAGATTAAGGAAGATATTTGATGAGATTGGAAAATAGTGTGATTAATTATGAAGGATGTTATTTCAGTCTCAACCACTGCACCGGCATCAAGGGTTTTTGAGGTAATGATATCTCTTGAGATGATAAAGCAGTGGGAGCCTGCACACAGAACCCCAATGGTCAGGCATGAGTGGATACCTGACACAGGCAGGATTAAGGTGGGAAATGTTCTCAGGATAACTACCCCTATCTGGACATTTGAGGCAAGGTGTGCAGGGGTGAGGGAAAATGAAATAAAGTGGAAATTTATTGAAGGCCCGTTGAAGGGTGTTGAATACTGGCGTGTAGAGCCTTCAGGACAGGGATGCAGGATTGTAAAACACCTTGAATATGAGACATCCCGTCTGGTGGACAAATTGCTCTGGCACCTTGGAGGACGCTGTATTCACAACTATGCAAGCAAGAAACAACTTAAGGCCATCAAATATCTTGCAAGGGAGAATAATTCATGACAGACTTCAACAAATCAAACTGGTCAAGGCCTGAGTTCAGGGGCAATGTTGTCCTCTGGATGATCAGTTGAATGCCTTAAGACAGATTGGCTTCAAAGAGGTTGACTGCTACTACAAGTATGGGGGGTGCCATATATGGAGGCATAAAGGTAGTTTGGCTGTTTTCAAATTCACCCAAAATTGCCGTTAGAAATACGATTTGCCTCAAAAAGGGGTCCCCGAAAATCTTTGATTTTCGGGGCAGAAAACTGAATTAATGCGACAGATTTAATTTATACGGTTCTAATCCTTGTTCACTTATAGGGTGAAGGTTGTTACTTTGGCAAAGGCAGTTGTGGTATCGCTGAACTGAAGTCGGAAGTCAGATCTCTGAACTCAGAGGACCTTCTGACCTCTGATTTCCGACTTCTGATTTCTGTCTTTCGGCAGAGGGTCCCAGGAAAATCGCAGATTTTCCTGAGCAGGAACCCCCGCTACCTATAGTGTTCTTTGACTAAGGTCTAACGGCAATTTACAGAATTCAGATCCGTTTTGAACCGGAAGGCAAAATTGTGTTATACTTTGTGTAAGTATATGTGTAATAAATGTGTGGAGGTGGGGTATGCCAACAAATCTTGCGATTGATGAGAATCTTTTAGAGGAGGCGCAAAAGATAGGGGGATTCAGGACAAAGAAGGAGACAGTAAATCAGGCCTTGCGAGAATTTATAAACAGGCGTAAGAGAAAAGAAATTCTCAGATTCTTTGGAAAGGTAGAAATGATAGAAAACTATGATTACAAGAAGGACAGAAAGAAAAGATGAGCATAATTGTTGACACCTCAGTATGGTCTCTTGCGTTAAGAAGGCGCTCTGTCATTAAAAACAAAGAGGCCCTGGTTCTTGAGAGTTTAATTGAAAGCGGTGAAGAGATCTATTTATTGGGCATTATTCTTCAGGAACTCCTTCAGGGTATAAGAAAAAAAGAGACTTTTGATAGTCTCAATATCTATCTTAACTATTTTCCATTGATAGAGCCTACGAGAGAAGATTATGTAGGGGCTGCCCAATTGAAGAATACTTTTATGAAAAAGGGTATTCAGGTAAGCACAATAGATGCATTGATTGCCCATGTAGCAATTGCCTATGACTGTCTTCTTTTTACAACCGACCGTGACTTTCAATATATAGAAAAATATACAAAACTGAAGTTACTAAAGTATTGAAGTATCCCATGGCAATCTGCAGGGAATTTCGAATATAAGAGCATACGATGATAGGGCATTTACTCGCCTGCTACAGTCTATCTACAGCGGCAGTAACTTTAAGGATGCCTTATTTATGGACTTCTCTGAGATAGCCAGAGAATATGACAGAAGGGCCGTGGTCCAAGCCTCTGCTGGAGAAAGACTGTTGGAGTTGCTTGAAATAAGAGACAGCGAAGATGTCCTTGATCTCGGCTGTGGCACCGGGACTCTGACGATGAAAATAAGAGAGAAAACTTCGGGAAGGGTTTTGGGGGTTGACGCAGAGGAGGGGATGATTCTGGAGGCAAGAAAAAAATATGGCACCAGAGGGGTCTTCTTTGAATCTATCTCGGCAGAGGAGATAGCCTTTCACGAGGAGTTTGATGTAATCTTCTGTAATTCAGTTTTTCAGTGGTTTCAGGAACCTCAAAAGGTACTTAGTCGGTGTTACATAGCCCTTAAAAAAGGTGGAAGAATCGGTGTCCAGGCACCTGCGCGGAGGGTGTACTGTCCAAATTTTATTAAAGCTATTGAGGAAGTAAGAAGAGATTCCAATATAGGAGAGACATTTAGACACTTCAGACAGCCTTGGTTTTTTCTTGAGACAGAAGAGGAATACAGAGAGTTGTTTGAAATTGCAGGTTTTAGAGTGCTTCACTCTGAGATAGAAGAGGTGACAACAAAGCATACCCCTGAGGAGGTCTTCAGGATATTTGACTCTGGGGCATCGGCAGGATACCTGAATCAGAGATATTACGATGTGAAGATTGACGAAAGTTACATACAGAGGTTCAGGCAGATTGTAATGGAGAGTTTCCAGAACCAGGCAGGCCCAAGCGGCAAGGTTAATCTTGTATTTAACAGACTCTTTCTGGTTGCAAAAAAGTTATAATTGGCTATCCGTCCGTCCTGCCTCCCTTATCCTGTACCTCTTATGCGAGTCAAATGCTATACTATATATATCGTGCCTCCTCTCTATCGGTTTTTCAATCCTCCAACTATTTTACTACCAGGAGGCACGCTTTTTCATATAATCAAAATCTGGATCAAAATCTGGGATAAACAAAAGGCTATCCAGAATCGGTTATAATTATCTACCATGCTTGCAAAGAGGATCATACCATGTCTTGATGTAAAGGACGGCCGTGTCGT
>WGER01000004.1 GCA_015492645.1 Nitrospirota bacterium | reverse complement strand
TATTGTAATGGAAGGACACCAATGGAGACTTTCAAAGAGGGGCTTGACCTCTGTAAGCAATATCTTCATAATAGAGGGGAGGTGATAGATGAAGTAGCGTAGTTGCTAAAGCCGGAAGGTCACTTGTCAACGCTTTTAGTGACTACCGCACCTCCTCTGAAGAGTTATTATCAACTCTTGTTCAGTGATGCCTCTTTCCACCATCCTTTTTCTTATGTGTTTTGTCATTATCATCAGGTTTAGTTTTTTGTCAGCATCAAGACCTTATGCCCCATTCTTTTATCGCTTGCTTTATGGCTGGCTGAGGGGTGTTAGAAACCGGGGCAGGGTTTTTGTTTTTATCCTTCTTTTTTATCCTTTTTGTCATTGAATTTCTGTATTGCTTTGAAGTAAATGGTGGAGGCGGTGGGAATCGAACCCACGTCCGGAAGTACTACGCTCAGGCTTCTACATGCTTAGTCTGTCTTTTTGATTTCGGGCTATGAGACGCCGACAGACAGGCTTCTCAAAGCCCTATCCCTCTTCTTTCTCGTCCTCTGCCTGAGGGAGAGGCAGGAGGACCAGCCTGCTAACCGACACTGCTCTGAGATAGCAGGCGTCTCTCAGGCAGTGCGCTGCTAACTATTAAGCAGCGAGTGCGAACTCAGTGTTGGCACTTATCGTTTTGCCGCCTTTTTACGTGGTGACGGCGCCACGGCATGCCACCTGAGCTTCGTTACCCCCGTCGAATCCATTCGCCCCCGCTATCTCCTGAGGGCACGCTCAATCTCTCTCCTTGCCTCCTTCTCTTTTATTTTATCACGTTTCTCATAACTTTTTCTGCCCCTTGCAAGGGCAACCTCAACCTTTGCCCAGGGACCCTTAAAATATATCTTCAGTGGGATGAGAGTGAGCCCCTTCTGGGCCACCTTACCCATCAGTTTCATCAATTCCTTTTTATGCAGGAGGAGTTTTCTCGTCCTGAGAGGCTCATGATTCATTATATTCCCATGACTGTAAGGGCTTATATGGCAGTTCAGCAGATAGGCCTCACCATCCTTTATCAGGACATAACTGTCCCTCAGGTTTGCCCTTCCATGCCTGAGCGATTTGACCTCTGTACCGCTCAGGACAATACCTGCTTCAAAGGTTTCAAGGATCTCATAGTCATGGAATGCCTTTCTATTCTGACATACAACCTTCATTTTTAATTATATCACAACTTCAGTAGATAAAGAGCATTGGATCCCTGTAGGGATGGCACTTGGTGCAGAGTGTCTTAGCGAGTTCTCTGCCAACAACCCATGTATGGGGAAGGTGACAGTCTATACACTCTAAGGGGGTGAGTTTCATATGTTTACCATGTTTGCCAACCCTTGTCTCATTACCATGGCAGGTGCCAAGGCAGTCCTTACTCTTCATCTTTAACTCTCCATGGGGGTGGTGACACTGGAAGCATTCAATCCTTGCCATGACACCCTTCCTGGGTATGTCTGAATGACAGTTGTAACACCTTTCAACAGAGACCATCTTTGGCCTCTCCTCTGCAAAACTGTGGCAATTCAGACAGTAAAGACCTGCCATCCCCATACCATGGACCAGTTTGTCTTTGTGGCAGTTCTGGCAGAGTTGTGAGTCTGCAGAGAAGTTGTGTATGGTGTTCCTGTGGCAGGAGTTACACTTTATCTCCTGCATAAAGACATGACGGGCATGACCGTAGGAAGATCTGAGGGTCTTTGCCCCCTGTGCAGCCTCCTGGATGTGGCATCCAAGGCAGGCCTCCCAGGGCTTCTTAGAGCCATGTTCCTGTGGGACATGCCAGGTGCCCTTGAAGGCAAAGGCGAGGAGGAGTTTGTTCTCTTCAAGGAGTGTCAACTCATGGCACTTCTGGCAGATTATATGGCTGTGTTTGCTCCTTCTCCACTGCCTGAACCCCTCTTCCATAAGGTGACAGGTGGAACAGAATCTCGGGTCAGTCTTCGTATATTCATAGAACCTGTAACCCCTCACCAGTATAATGGCGCTTACTATGAGGATCAGTATGATTATACCTGTTCTCGTACCCATCACTTCTCAGACGGTGACAGCATCTGGAAGAATCTGTAAAGTATAACTGAAAACAGCGCACCCAGGAGTGCACCGATGATAAAGAGTATTCCGAGAATCAGTATGAAGACAATATAAACAATAAAACTCTTGGGTGTGGTGTTTAAATGAAAACACCTGTTCAGGTCGTGACTGATAGATGTGGTCCAGGTACCCTGGAGTGCATCAGAAAAGAGGACGTCCATCAGGAGTGCAATAGCCACACTCAGGATCCCGCCGATCAGTCCTCCCAGTATAAGAAATCTCCTGAGGGGTTCTCTGTCCTTACTCATTTAGTTATTATAGAGTCTTTTTTTGCAATTTTGCAAAAGGTTTTGCCCTGATGCAATGGGCTTAAGAGAAAAAGACCTTAAAAATCAATTAGTTTTATACTGGCATGGAGTATGCATTATTAAGGGCAAAGAGAAAGGAGGTGTAAAAGATGAGGGCAAGGATAGCAAATAGGCTCAGTTACATAGGGGCAGGAATAGGGGTGGCACTCTTTGCTGTATTCGGTCTTCTTCCAGGTTCGTTTATCGGTGGAGTGGTTGGCCTTAACATCGCTGGGGCTATTTTTGGGATGCCTGTTGAACCAACGGTGCTGTCGAGGATTATAATAGCAGTGAGCATGCTCCTGGGCGTGCTTATCACAGGTACGGTCTTTGTTGTGGCAGGAGCAGTCTGTGGATGGCTTGTCGGTACATTAGTTGATGCGATTGCGAGGCCCAAGGAGGCGGAGAATACAAATACCAAGGCGATGAAGGCATAAAAGGGCTGCTTCAGCCCATAAAATGAGAAAGGAGGTGTTTGACAATGACAGAAGAAAGGAAAAAGGCACTTTCATTGGGCAGGAAGATGGGAGCAGTGGTAGGGGGAATTCTATTCCTGATCTTCGGGATAATGCCGGGGTTCTACTTTGGCAGTTATGCGACGGTGGTGCTGCTGAGTCATCTGTTTGGTGGGCCGCTTGAACCGAACATACTT
>WGER01000003.1 GCA_015492645.1 Nitrospirota bacterium | reverse complement strand
TTGTCATTACCCTTTGCTGTTTTACTGCTCCTGTCCACTGTATACCTGAGGTATCACTATGTGGTGGATGTCATCGCAGGAGCAGGACTGTATCTCTTCACCATTATTGTGGGCAACATGCTCTGGAGGATAGGCAATGAAAGATGAGTTGAGATCAAGGTTCAGGGGGGCACTTTTAGGACTCGCCCTTGGTGATGCCATTGGGGCACCCTTTGAAGGTGCACCACCAGCAAGAGAAAAGGGCACCCGGAAACCTAAGTGCGATATGCCCCTCAGGTATACAGACGATACAGAAATGATGATCGGACTCTCTGAGAGCATACTGGAAGAGGAGAGGGTGGTGCCCGAGACTGTGGTGCAGTGGTTTATAAGAGAAATGAATCCCTGGAGGGGCTATGGTATAGGTACCCTGAGGGTGCTTGAACTGGTGAAAGAAGGTGTGGAGATAGAAAAGGCAACACATGCAGTCTTCCCTGAGGGGTCCTTTGGAAACGGTGCTGCCATGAGAGTGGCACCGATAGGACTTGTATGGGCCGCGGATCTAAAGAGAGTGATGACAGAGGCGGAAAAATCCAGTATAACTACCCATACCCACCCACTTGGTATAGAAGGGGCCAAGATGATTGCCCTTTCAGTTGCTATCATTCTGAGGACCGGCTCAAAGGAGGGCCTTCTTGATGAATTATTAAAGATGGTGAGAGAGGAGGTGTTCCTGAAAAAACTGTTGGTTGCAAAAGAATTCCTTAAATCCGAGCCGACTCTTGAAGAAGTAGTCCAGAAACTCGGCAATGACGTACTTGCGGTAGAATCTGTGGTTACAGCCATTTATGCCTTTTTAAGATTTGGAGATTCCTTCATCGACACAATCAACTTTTGTCTGGACCTTGGTGGTGACACAGACACCATTGGTGCAATGGCAGGAGCACTGGCAGGAGTCTATCTTGGTGAGAAAGCCCTTCCTCCCACCTGTTTAACCAATTTAGAGGATTATGAGAGGCTTCTTGATCTCTCAGATGCCCTGCTCAGACTCAGTCTGAGTTAAGACGTTTTCTTCTTTTTCTTCCTTGGGCGATACTTCCCATAGGTGCCCAGAATGATCTTTCCTCTTTTGCTCTTTCTGTCTCCCTTTCCCATTGAGACCTCCTGCCCTGGAGTCTTATCAAAATATATTATCACAACTTCTGGATTTGTGAACAGAGGCGCGCTTTACCAAGTTTGACATTTGCCGGAATTTTATTATATTTTTAAGAAACGGGGCGTAGCGCAGCCTGGATAGCGCACCGGCCTTGGGAGCCGGGTGTCGGTGGTTCAAATCCACTCGCCCCGACCAGAAAGCGCCCGTAGCTCAGCAGGACAGAGCAGCGGACTTCTAATCCGCGGGTCGGGGGTTCGAATCCTCCCGGGCGCGCCAGATTGACCCTTCTGAGTCTGTCCAGAGGAACAAATTCAGTCTTTATTGTGTGAAATAAAACAGCCTGTGTAAAATCACACACTTAAACCTCAATCTTGTAGAAATGGCAAAATTCAAATTTCAGACTTGTCCTACAGAAGTGAGTAATATTAATACAAACGGAGCATACCCCGGGTCTTTTTAACATGGCATAGTTTTTGCTAAAATTGCTTAGTATGAGCCTAAAGAGCAAAATCGTCTCAATTGTGAGTTTACTCATCTTCTCTGTGCTCACCTTCTCATCACTTTTACTGGTGAAACTCCAGCAGACAAAGTTGACCGAGGTCAAACTGGAGGATGCAGAGGTGGTCACCTCTATCATCAGGCAGAGTATAGTTTCTGCTATGAGGAAGGGGAAAAGCCACGAGGTCCAGGAGATACTCTCAGAGATAGGCAAGAACAGAGAGGTCCTTAAGGTGAGGATACTTTCTGAAGATGGCACAATACTGAGGTCAAATGAGAAGTCAGAGATTGGTGCGAAGTCCAAAGAGTTTCTGTTGCTCGGGAAGGAAAGGATAGGGAAACCTCTCCTCAGGGAGGATACACTTTACAATTATCAGTTGATTGAAAACAAGAAGGAGTGTATGGGATGTCATGATCCAACCAAAAAGGTGAACGGAATAATTGAATTGAGTCTGGATTTTTCAAGACAGAGACAGACCCTGACCTCACTCAAACAGACGCTCATAGGAATCAATGCCCTGGCACTCCTTACAGTTGTGATAATTCTCGGAGTATTGCTCAGGACCTTTGTGGTGAACCCTGTAAACAGGCTCCTTAAGGTGATAAAAAATGTTGAGAAGGGCAACTGGGATGCAAGGGTGGAGTTGGAGACACAGGACGAATTGGGCTACCTCGGAGAGGCCTTTAATCAGATGGTCCAGGAATTAAAGGAACTATATAACAGGAGTATAAAAAGAGAAAAGGAACTTTCAAGGGTCAGGACAGAACTGCAACACAAGAGAAAACTCGAGGAACTGAACAGCCAACTGGAATACAAGATAAAAGAGGTGGAGACCGCCAATAAGGCCATAATGGCCCTCACAAAGGAGGTGAGAACAAAGAACCTGGAACTCTCAAATATGGTAGAGAGGCTGAAGAAGATCAATGAGGTGGGGAGGGTTCTGACATCGATAATCGAGTCAAGGGAACTGGTAAAACTGATTGTAAAGACCACTTCTGAACTGCTCGACGCGGACAGGAGCGTCATCCATATCAAAAACGAGAGGGATGTGGAACTCTCCATAAAATATGAGAAGGGGCTGGGGGTACAGGAGGTTGAGGATATAACCCTGGAGTTTAAAGGACTGTACAGTGATGTCTTTAAGAGAGGCAGACCAATGGTACTGAGACAAGCCGAGACAGGACCTGTAAGGATGTCAGTTCCCTTGAAGATGAAGGGAAAGGTGGTTGGGGCGATTCTCGTGGAAAACAGTAAGGGGGGGTTGGGATTCTCCCATCACGAAATGGAAATCCTTTCAACCTTTGCGAACCAGGCGATGGTGGCTATAGAAAATGCCTGGCTTTATGAGAGGATAAAGACCAACTACATCGCCACTATCAAATCTCTGGTAAACGCACTTGAGGCGAATGACAGATACACAAGGGGACACTCAGAAAGGGTCAGAATCCTTGCAACAGAACTGGGAAGACATATCGGGCTCGATTATAAAGAACTGGAGGTGCTTGAACAGGCGGCAATCCTTCATGACATCGGGAAGATAGGGATTGACTCCACAATACTGAACAAAAACGACAAACTCACTGCTGCAGAGTACAGTTTGGTAAAATCTCATCCACTCATAGGCGAGGAGATACTCGGTCCAATTGATACCCTTGAAGAGGTGAGGACCACCATTATCCAGCATCACGAGAGATATGATGGCCTCGGATATCCCTATGGCCTTGCAGGGGAGGAGATATCCCTCAAGGCAAGGATCCTTGCAGTGGTAGATACCTTTGACGCAATGCTCACTGACAGACCCTACAGGAGGGCCTATCCCTATGAAAGGGTGATTCAGGAACTGAGGTCCTCAGCAGGCACACAGTTTGATCCCTTTCTGGTGGAATCCTTTATCGAGATGTTAGAGGCAAAGGGCAGAGGCTTCCTGATTGAGATCGGTTATGGATTCACCCTGTCAGATAGCAGGAACTGAAAACCTCTCATTGATCCATTCATAGATCACCTCTGCCACCTCCTTCCACCTCCTCCCCCATATCACACCTCCATGCCCAATACCCTGGAGAAAGGAGGAGTCAGCCCTATAAAACTCAGCAAGTTTCTGACACTTTCTCTCACTGTCGGTGTCAACAACAAACACGGGTGCCCTCACCCTGGAGGGGTCAACCTCAATGCCTGAAAACATCTCTCTCAGGACCATACCGCTCTCCGGACGCATCCGTGAGTAAATCTCCTGCAGCTCATCCTCTGGGATCTCTTCACCAATTGACCTCTTAAGTCCCTCAATCTCGGGGTATACAATGGGGGGTATCTTCTCCAGCACCTTCTGAGGCGGTATCCTTTCAAGAAGGGCCTTTGGCTCTGTACTGTTAAGAAGGACCAGGCCCCTTGCAGGACAGGTCTCTGCATACTTCTGGATCACCCTGCCACCCATACTGAAGCCGACAAGCACAGGCACCTCACCAATCTCCTCCACAGAGGCCCTCACATCCTGAAGGAAATCCGGAAACCTTATCTCTGATATTTCTCTCGCCCTGCTGCCAAAGTGTCCCCTGAGACTCAACGCATAGGATGGCCAGCCACGGGAAGAAAAATACTCTAAATAGTGCTGCCAATCATGGGCAGAGCCGTGACGGCCATGGATAAAGAGCAGAGGAGGTCCCTTTCGCCTTTCAGGAATAAGCCCAAGCAATAATACTCCTTCGGGCTCCAGGATCTTGGACTTTTTCACTGCCATATTTTATTATAATGTAATGGCGACTAAAGTGGATGCCCAGATGGCAGAGTTCATCCTTGATAGCCTCCCCAGTGGCGTTGTCTTCTGTGACCTGCAGGGTAAGGTCCTGTACATGAATAAGAAATATGCAGACTTTCTTGGGATTCAAAGAGATGATGCCATAGGTCGCCATATCAGGGAGTTCCTGCCACAGAGCAGATTACTTCATGTGATGAAGACAGGTCAGCCAGAGTTATACCAGAGGTGCAAGTGTCTTGATCGTGAACTCGTAGTAAACCGGATCCCTGTCAGGATCAACAACCAGATTGTGGGGGCCATATCCCATGCCATGTTCAGGGACTTCTCGGAACTGAAGGAACTGCTTGATAGACTCGATTTTCTCCAGACCAAGGTCGACTTTCTAAAGAGCAACCTCAGGAGTCTGCTTTCTGCCCGGTATACCTTTGAGGATATAAAAGGCGAAAGCAGAGAGATTGTTGAGGCAAAGGCACTGGCCCAGAAATATGCGACCTCCGATGCACCGGTATTGATAACAGGACCCACAGGTACAGGTAAGGAACTCTTCGCCCATGCCATACACCACTTCAGTCAGAGAAGGGATGCCCCTTTTGTCTCTATAAACTGTGCCGGGATACCAAAGGACCTGATCGAGTCAGAACTCTTTGGATATACAAAGGGGGCCTTCACAGGGGCAGCCCCTACAGGAAAGGCCGGCAAGATCGAACTCGCCCATAAGGGGACCCTCTTTCTGGATGAGATAGGGGACCTCCCCCTCAGTGCACAGGGTAAACTCCTGAGGGTACTTGAGGAGAAGACATTAGAGAGAATAGGTGACACACAGAAGAGGAGGATAGACTTCAGACTCATTTCTGCCACGAACAGGGACCTGAAGATCCTGATCAGGAGAGGTGAGTTCAGGGAAGACCTCTACTACAGGGTGAGTGCCCTGACGCTACAACTGCCCTCCTTGAGGGAGAGGGTGGAGGATATACCCGTGCTGGTACAGCATTTCCTTGTACAGCAAGGGGTCCCTGAGGCATCCCTCACACCCGAGGCCCTTGAGGCAATGCTTGAGTATCCCTGGCCTGGCAATGTGAGGGAGTTGAAAAATGCGGTCTCCTATGCAGTAAGTGTTTCAGACAGCAGATATTTAATAAAGGAGAAGGACCTTCCACCGGAGGTCCTGCAATACCGGAAAGAGAAGGACTACCTGCTCAAAGGGAATGACTTTACAGGAAAGCCCCTGTCTCTGGCTATTGCTGAGTTTGAGAAAAACCTCATAACAAAGACCTTAGAGAGGAACAGGGGCAATATTAGAAAGACAGCACGGGATCTTGGCATATCCCGTTCCACCCTCTACTATAAACTCCAGAAGTACGACCTCGACACGGAATAGTCAAATCTCTGGACATGTCCAATTTTTAGGACAGGGGAGGGCAATCCCGCAGGAGTGAAAATTCTATGGATTTCAATGGATTAAGTCCATCAGAGGTGTGGCATGTTTCTTGCGTAATCTGATTTTGTTATTTAAAATCCCCAAAGGAGGTATGAGGGTGAAGACGAGGGAACCAGAGGTCAAGGAAGAGAGGGTTATACGGAGAAAGAGGCTCAGGATGGCACCTTGTCAGGAGGCGTGCCCTGCAAAGGTGGATGTACCACGTTACATAAGGTATATTAAAGAGGGTGCCTACGACGAGGCGCTGGCGGTTAATATGGAGGGCATCCCCCTGCCTCATATCTGCAGTTATGCCTGCTTTAATCCCTGTGAAGGTCGCTGTGCGATGAACCAGTTCGGAGAGCCTGTTGCGATCAGGGCACTGAAGAGGGTCTGCGTAGAACACGGCAGAGATATCCTCTGGAAGAAGAGGAAGGCCACCCCCTCTCCAACAGGGAAAAGGGTGGCAGTGGTCGGGGCAGGTCCAGCAGGTCTTACAGTGGCGTACTGTCTTTCAGGTGTCGGACACGATGTGACGGTATTCGATGAGAACGAATTGCCGGGTGGCACCATGAGATATGGAATACCCAGGTACAGACTCCCATCCATTGCGATAGAAGAGGATGTGAAGAACATCCTTGAGTTTGGTGTGAAGTTCACACCAAACACCAAGGTGGGCAGAGACATCAAGGTAGAAGACCTCCTGAGGGAATTTGATGCGGTAGTGGTGACAGCAGGGACGACGCTCAGCAGAAAGATTGACATTGAGGGTGCAGAACTGCTGGGTGTGCTGTGGGGACTTGATTTTCTGAGGGACGTGAGCATGGATAAAGAGGTCACTGTGGGAAGGAGTGTTGTGGTTGTGGGGGGTGGTAATGTAGCGATTGATGCCGCCCTGACAGCAAGGAGGCTCGGTGCCGAGAGGGTGGAACTGTTCTGTCTTGAAAAGAGAGATGAGATGCCTGCCCATCCCTGGGAGATCGAGCGGGCGGAGGAAGAAGGTGTAGTAATACATAACTCCTGGGGACCGGTCAGGATCATTGGTGAAGAGGGGAAGGTGAAGGGGATAGAGTTTCAGAGGTGCACTGCGGTGTTTGATAAGAAGGGGAGGTTTAACCCTGCCTTTGACCCTGAGACTAAGGTAGCCCACACAGCAGACACTGTAATCTTTGCAATTGGTCTACAGAGGGACCCCTCCATAGAGGGACTCCTTACATCCGGGCAGAAGGGTCTCTTTGTGGCAGGTGATTTCAGGACAGGCCCTTCATCCATTGTCCAGGCAATAGCAGATGCAAAGGAGGTGGCCACTCAGGTCGATCTCTTCCTTGGAGGCGATGGCCAGATACAGGAGCAGTTGGCGAAGGTGGAGGAGGAGGTTGAGTTGGAAGAGGCGAGAGAGATACTCAGGCGGAGGACGCCTGTGCCACTTTTACCTGTACAGGAGAGGCTGAAGGGTTTTGAGCCTGTTGAAGGGAGTTACTCTCTGGAGTCTGCCAGAAGAGAGGCAAGAAGGTGTCTGAACTGTGACCTCAGGATGTATGAGGTACTGGTCTTCACTGACAACTGCAAGGCCTGTGGATACTGTAAAGAGGTCTGTAAGATGGGGGTCTTTGAGGTGGCGGAGGAGTTCAACAGGAGAGGAGTGAAGCCCATGATACCTTCAGGGACCCACAGGTGTGTGGGCTGTCTCATGTGTTTTTATGCCTGTCCAGACTTTGCTATCGAGATAAGAGAAAAAAGTGAGGTGAGATCATGAAGAGATATCTGGAGACAGGAAACTTTGCCATAGCCTATGCAGCAGTGCTTTCGGGTTGTAAGTTCTTTGCAGGTTACCCAATTACACCTGCAACAGAACTTGCGGAGGAGATATCAAAACTGCTGCCCCATTACGGGGGATATTACCTGCAGGCGGAGGATGAGTGTGCGGCCCTGCATATGTGTATAGGGGCCTCTCTGGGTGGAATGAAGGCCCTGACAGCCACCTCAGGGCCAGGATTCATCCTCTATGCAGACCCCTTGGGCTGGGCGATCGGGTGTGAGATACCTGTGGTGGTCATCAATGCCCAGAGGGTCGGGCCTGTCAGCGGTATAACGGGTGCACCAGGGCAGGGAGAGTTTTATCTGAGCAGGTATCCAACTCAGGGAGGTAACTTTGAGACAATAGTGCTCGCACCGAGCACGGCCCAGGAGGCCTTCACCATCACAAATGAGGCATTCTACCTATCTGAGAGGTTCAGGACCCCTGTAATCATACTGGCGGATCAACTCGTCACAGATGGTATGGAGGATATCACCATCCCGGAGACAGAGGAGGAGATGAGACAGATGGGAATGAAGTTCTGGGAGAGAGGGGTGAAGGAAGGCCCCGAGTTTTACCCCTATACAGATGAGATAGACATACCCCCGGTGGTCCTTGGTAAAAACACCGGTGCCCTCTGTTCTGACTGGACCCCTACTGCAGAGGGCTACGATATAGAGGATGTCACCTGGCAGCACAGACATGCCTACAGGCTCATATACAAGATCCGGAATCACAGGGACCTGATCACCCGATACGAGGGCCTTTTTCTGGAGGATGCAGAACTGATAGTGGTGGCCTATGGGTCTCCAGCGAGGGTGGTCAAGTCAGCGGTAAAGAAGGCCCGTGCAGAAGGGCTCAAGGTGGGTACCATCCGTTTGATCTCCCTCTGGCCATTCCCTGATGAACTCTTCAACAAAAAGGCGATATACCTCTCTGTAGAGTTGAACTACGATGGCCAATTAGTCAGGGAGGTCCAGAGGGCCTGTCCTAAGGACAGCGAGGTCCACTTCCTTGGCAAGTGTGGTGAACTGCCCTCAGTCTTTGAACTGGTGGATGCCTTCAAGACGCTCCTGGATGGCAAAAAACTCGAACCCATATACTGGGAAAGGGAGGCCTGGTGATGGAGCCAAAACTCGAGAAGGTTTATGACTATTTGACAGAGAAGTATCTCAGGACAAGAAAGATCCCAAGTACCGCCTGTCCTGGCTGCGGTCTCGGCCAGGGCCATAAGGCACTTCTTCAGGCGATCCATGAACTGGACTACAAAGTGGAGGACATCATCTGGGGAACTTCCATTGGATGTGCTGGCAGGCAGACATTTGCCACCTGGAAGGGCGATGGTTTTGCCGGGACCCACGGCAGGGTATATGCAATAGCAACTGGTCTGAGGCTCGCGATCCCCCCTGAGAAGAAGATTGTCCTTACAGTGGGAGATGGGGATGCCTTCGGGATAGGTCTGAACCACCTTCTCAATGCGGCAAGAAGGAATGTGGATATGACAATAGCGGTGTTTGACAACCTGGGGTACCAGTCCACCGGAGGACAGTACTCCTGGGTCACTCCTGAAGGTGCGGTTACAGCAAGCAGTCCCTACGGGATGTATGAGCCGAACTGGCTTGAGGGTGGAAGGGATATACTGATGATGCTGAAAGAGGCAGGTGCTACCTTTCTTGCCAGACATGTGAGTATGGATGGGGAGTTCATGGTGGAGTCCTTCAAGAGGGCACTGAAGAACAGGGGGTTCTCGCTCGTACATGTGATATTCCCATGCATCACCAACTTCGCAAATACCCACCTCGGCTCCCGAGACACCATCAAGATGTTCAACTGGATTAAGGGCCATGCCAGAAGGATCGATGAGGAACCGGACGAGAAGACCATATGGCGGACAGGGATCTACTATGATGCCAGCAACACCAGGATAGAGTTTGCGCGTCTGATGAGGGAGAACCTTCAGAGGATACAGAGGAGGTCAGGCCTATGAAGGAAAGGATAGAGATACTGGTGAGCGGCTTTGGTGGCCAGGGTGTAGTTAGACTCGGACAGATCATTGGGGAGGCTGCAATGCGTCAGGGCTTCAGGGTCACCATGATGAAGAGCCATGGGACCGAGCAGAGGGGTGGTTATGTGAGGAGCCAGGTGGTCGTCTCAAAGGAGGAGATCGACAGTCCGAGAGTGGAGGAGCCTGACTTCTTTATAGCACTCTCCTTGGCGGCCTACAACGCCTACAGTGGATCTGTCAGGGATGGTGTCATACTATATGACCCTGCCTATGTGAAGGTGAATCCGGACCTCAAGGTGAAACAGATCCCGGTACCTGCAAAGGAACTGGCACTGGAGAACTTCGGTAGGGAACTCTTCGGAAACAGCATAATGCTCGGTGCCTTCACATCACTGGCCGACTTCTTTGACTCCCAGAATGTGCTACAGACACTGCTCGATGTGATCCCCAGGTATAAGGATGAGAACCGTCAGGCCTTTGAGATCGGTCTGAAACTCCTTTCAGAAAACGGAGGTGCCAAAAAGTGAACTATAGGGTGCCAGAGAATAGGCCATGGTTCAGGTACTGGCCTGAACACCTGCCCCACGGTCTTCAGTATCCTGATGTGCCGGCCTGGTGGATAATGGAGAGAAATATGGACAGTTTCTCTCAGAAAGAGGCGGTGGTCTTTATTGACTACGAAAGTATGGAGGAGATTGTCAGGATTTCCTATCAGGAACTCTGGAACTCCGCCCTCTCACTCGCCAGGGCACTTAGCAGAATGGGGATTTCAAAGGGCAAAAAGGTGGCCACGGTATTGCCTAACAGCCCTGCTCAGATAATCTGTTACTATGGGATCTGGCTTTCTGGTGCCACTGTAGTCCCTATAAATGCCTTTTACAAGGCCTCTGAGATAAGACATCCCCTGAGGGATTCAGGAGCAGAACTGGTCATATGTTCTGAAGGTACACTGCAGGAGGTGTTGAAGGCAAAGGAGGGACTTGATATAGGACTTGCTGTTGCCACTGTGAGAAGAACCCTGGAGGGCATACCAGAAGGTGCCTTCAGGTTTGAAGAGATGCTGAAGGAGCCCCCTGATTTCTCTCCTCCCACGATTGATCCCTACTCCGACGTAGCAGTGGTCCTTTACACCGGCGGGACCACGGGTGAGCCGAAGGGTGCCATGCTCACCCACAGAAACATAGTCTGTAATACAATGCAGTTTGCAGAGTGGTATGCCTTCCAGAGGGGTGATGAGAGGTGTGTATGTGTGATCCCCATGTCTCACAGCGGTGGTATGTCGGGTGTGATGAATGTGCCCATCTACAGCGCCGCAACACTGTTAGTCATGCAGAGGGCGAATCCACCCGTGGTGGGCAGGGTGGTGGAGAAATACAGGGCCACAAGGCTCTTTGGAGTGGCCACCCTCTATGCAGCCCTTATGAACGACGAGGAGGCACGAAGGTGCGATTATTCAAGTCTGAGGGCCTGCCGAACAGGGGCTGCTCCTCTGCCTGTCCAGATAAAAATGGCCTTTGATGAACTGGTTGGCCATGAGGTGTTGATAGAGGCATACGGGATAACCGAAACGAGTCCCCTTGCCGTGGCAAACCCAATCCAGAGGGCAAAAGCCGGTTCTATCGGGATCCCCCTGCCTGACACGGATGCCAAGGTGGTTGATATTGAGACAGGCAAGGAGGTCCCTGCTGGCCAGGAGGGCGAACTATGGATAAGAGGCCCCCAGGTGATGAAGGGATACCTGAACAGGCCAGATGCCACCAGAGAATCCATCGTGGATGGATGGTTCCGGAGCGGCGATGTGGCGAGAATGGACGAGGAAGGCTATTTTTATATAGTAGACAGGCTGAAGGACTTTATAAACGCCTCTGGGTTTAAGGTGTGGCCGAGGGAGGTGGAAGAGGTGATTTATAAGCATCCCGGTGTGAAACTCTGTGCTGTGGTTGGAGTGCCAGACCCTTACAGGGGTGAAAATGTAAAGGCGTTTATTGCCCTCAAGGACGAGGCAAAGGGCAGAGTCACTGAAGAGGAGATAATCAGACACTGCAGACAGTATCTCACTGGGTACAAGGTTCCGAGGATAGTGGAGTTCAGGGATGAACTGCCTGTAACACCTGCTGGAAAGATACTGAGAAGGGTGCTGAGGGAGGAGGAGAGGAGAAAGGCAGAGCAGGGGGCATGAGCCCTTTTTAAAAGGGCCGAGTATATATAAAAGGGAGGCAATGATGAGGAAACTGGTAGCATTAATAGGGCTGGTACTTCTGGTCCTGGCATGGGGAATAGCCGGTGCCGGGGAGTATCCTGAGAAACCCGTGCAGATGATAGTCTGCTATTCACCTGGTGGTGCCACTGACTTTCAGGCAAGGATTGTGACAATGGTGGCCCAGAAGTACCTCGGTCAGCCTATCGTGATTATCAACAAGCCTGGTGGTGGTGGGATGGTTGGCTGGAACTGGTTCGTCACATCTGCTAAACCTGACGGATATACCCTTGTGGCCTACAACATACCCCACTTCATAGCCCAATCCATTGTCTACCCAAAGAAGGCAAAATACAACATCAGAAACATGGAACCCATCGTAAACTGGGGTACAGACCCGGCAGTCCTTGTTGTTCCCAAGAACAGTCCCTTCAATTCAGTGGATGACCTGGTAAAGTATGCGAAGGACAACCCTGGTAAGGTTACAGTCTCAGGGGCTGGACTCTATGTGGGTCATCACATAGCGATGCTTCAACTGGAGAAGTCATCAGGCATTGAGTTAAAGTACATACCCTATAAGGGTGGTGTACCCGCTCTGCTGGCAGTGATCAGTGGAGAGGTGATGGCAGGTTTTAATAACACCTCCGATGCGTACAGGAGCCGTGACAGGATAAAGATCCTCGCAGTGGCAGACCTTGAGAGAAACTCCTTCATCCCTGATGTCCCCACGTTCAAGGAACTCGGCTATGATGTGGATGATGCGAGTAATAACCGGAGGGGAGTGGCCGCACCCAAGGGAACCCCTCCTGAGATAATAAAGAAACTGGAAGAGGCATTTCTCAAGATGTTCAATGATAAGAAGGTCCAGAAGAGGATGAAGCAGACGGGCTGTGGCATGAAGGTCCTGAACAGGGAAGAGACACTGAAGGAGTGGCAGAGGACAGAGGAGACACTGAAGGTGGTCTTAAAGAAGCTGGTTCAGGAGTAACATAATATCGGGCACTCCTGATGGGGTGCCCTCTTACACAGAATAAATGGAGTCAATAAGGGGTTTATTAGAGAATCTACCGCACGTCTTCAGTACATATAACCTGATTATCCTCCTGGTGGGTACCTTCGGAGGTATCATACTTGGTGCCCTTCCAGGGGTGAGTCCTACCCTTGCAGTGGCCCTGCTGGTGCCCTTCACCTTCTACATGGACCCCACAACAGGTTTGATTCTTCTGGGGGCGGTCTATGCCTCTTCTGTGGCAGGAGGTGCCATCTCTGCAATACTTATAAATGTCCCCGGGGCCCCTGCAAATATCGCCACACTGCTTGACGGATATCCACTGGCAAGGGCTGGTAAGGCCCAATCGACACTTTATACCTGTTTTATCAGTTCATGGATAGGTGGCATCTTCGGGATGGTGGTTATGATACTGTTGACCTTCCCGATGGCAGAATTTGCCCTCAAGTTTAAATCTACAGAACTCTTCTGGGTATCCATACTTGGCCTCACAGTGGTTGCAGGCCTTGGTTCTGGAAGCCTTATAAAGTCTCTTATTGCGGGTGCCTTTGGAGTCTGGCTCAGCACCATAGGGCCTAACCCCACAACCGGTGAATTCAGGTTCATCTTTCACAGCGTACTGACAGGAGGTGTCCATATAATCCCTGCCCTTATAGGACTCTTTGCAATCCCCCAGGTATTCAACCTTATTGAAGGGTATGGCAGAGGGCGTACCGTTTTAGAGTTCAAACCAGAAAGGGGGGTTCTCAAAGAGACCTTTCTGAGAGTACTCCGCATGAGGAAGACCCTCACAATAGGTTCTATAATTGGCACCATTATTGGTCTGATTCCTGGAGTTGGCGGGCAGGTGGCAGGCATCGTCGCCTACGACCAGGTGAAGAAACTCTCAAGGCATCCAGAGACCTTTGGTAAGGGCAACCCCGAGGGTGTGGCTGCGGCGGAATCAGCAAATAACGCGATGGTTGGGCCTTCCCTTGTACCACTGCTTACCCTGAGCGTGCCAGGAAGCCCTACTGCAGCAGTCCTCCTGGGCGGGCTTCTCATACACGGTATCTTTCCAGGCCCAAACCTCTTCCTCCTGCATGGTGACCTGGTCCACACATTTATCGGGGCATTGCTGGTTACACAGTTTGTCATGCTTGTGTTCGGGATAATCCTCTCCCGTTACTCCTATTTGGTGATGAGGGTGCCTGACCTTTATATGGCAGCCTCAATAATGGTCCTCGCTGTGTTCGGCACATATACAGTGAATAACAGTTTCAACGATGTGGTTGTGATGTTTGCGATAGGTTCCCTCATGTATCTCGGCAACAAGTACGGATTTTCAGCAGCCCCGGTGGTGATGGGCTTGATCCTCGGAGGCATTGCTGAGAACAACTTTCTTAAGGGAATGCTCATTGCTGAGGCAGGTCCTGGTTTTCTGAAACACTTCTTTACAGGATGGATCAACATTGTGCTGATCCTCCTCTGTGTGGCCTCGGTTGTCTTTGGCTTGCTCGGGACAAGAAAGGGCAGAACAGGGAAACCGGTCTCATTCTCCGATCTTCCTGCCTCCCTCATAATACTGCTGATTGCCCTCGTTCTTGACAGGGTGGTATTGAAGGTGAGAGACCCCCTCTCTGGCATCTTCCCACATGCCACGCTCTTGGGTATGGCCCTGCTTTCTGCAATCCTCTTTTTCCAGAGCCTCGTTAAGTTATTAAAAAGGCAGTACACGAGGAGTCCTGTACAATGGAATCTCACTGCAAGGATGATTGTCACCTTCTTTGTGGTGGTCCTCTATCTCTGGACACTACAGCCTATCGGGTTTTACACCGCCTCCCTGGCCTTCCATCTCATTTTTCCCTTCGTCTTTGAAACCGAGAGGAAGGGGTATCTCAGGAGGGCACCGGTCAAGGTCGGCATATCCCTCTGCTTCATCGTGGTAATCTATATCCTCTTCAGGGTGATAATGAAGACACCGACCCCCACGGGTCTCTTCCTTTAAAGAGGACTGTTGCTCACCAAGCACGTTTTGCCATTAATCCCGTTTTATTACTCCGGCATCAAATACAACAAGGCGAGGACTTAAACATCTCTCTCCCCTCTGGAGAGGGGGGAGGGGGAAATACAAAGTTCATAGAGAATGTCACATTGAGCCCGACTGGTTGCTAATATACAAGATTGACAGAGACAAAGGCTTGATCATCTTTGAAAGGACGGGTACTCATTCAGACCTATTTGGGTAGGTACAATTTTTCCGAAAAAACTCACTCTTCCGATGTGTGAGTTTCTGTTGAAAACCCCGGGTTCCGGTCAGAGCCCCGAACCTGCCTATTAGAACCGCAAACTGAGAGATTTGCAAAAACACGATAACATTCAGACCATAATCTGATATTCAGAAATAGTCCCCATTAATCCCACATAATACTCCTTCTGACTTCAGTTCAGCAACACCACAAGTGCCGTGGCAAATGTAATGACTTTCACCCATTGGGTGAAAAAGGGTTGAAGTGTTTTGAGGCAGGGATCCCTGAAAAATCTCTGATTTTGTGAGGACCCTCATGCTGCAAGAACAATTATTTCTAAGCAATTCTGGAACTTCGGGAAGTACTTTACCGTTTCCATGAAGATATGAGATAATAATGTATGTATAAATTTCTCTTTCTCCTCGCAACATTTTTTTTCTTTGCTTCCTGTGCGACCATGTCTCTGAGCACCGAGAGATCGCAACAGAGGGCCCCGGCAGTTCAAGAAACCACTTCAGAGACCCGTGCAGGAATTCAAATATCTCATAGCAATTCCTATTATCACTATATTCTCGGATATCTGGCGGAACAGGAGGGACGATGGGAGGAGGCATTATCACATTACCAGAGTGCCCTTGAGAGCGATCCTGATTCGGCCTATTTAAGGACCCAGATTATATCTGTAATGCTAAAACAGGGTAAGATAAAAGAGGCAACGACCATGGCAGAACAGACCGTCTCAAGGTTTTCAGACTATATTCCTGCATTAAAGTTACTTGGACAACTCTACAATGCCCAGGACAGGACCGATGAAGCCACAGAGGTCTATAAAAGAATAATCGAGATCCGGCCTGAAGACCCTGAAGCATATCTCTTTCTCGGAGTGATATACGCCTCTAAGAAGGAGTATCAGAAGGCTATAGATACACTTAAAAGACTCCTTAAAGAGTCCCCTGAGAGTTTGATGGGGTATTACTATCTTGCCAATGTATATCTTGAGATGTCAGAGTATGAGGAGGCAGAAAAGTACTTCATCCGGTGTACCGAGATCAGGCCCGACTTTGATGCAGCCTATTTCAACCTGGGCATTATAAAGGAACTCAGAGGACAATACAACAAGGCAATCGAGTATTACCAGAAAGTACTTGAGTTGAACCCTCACAACACAAAGGCACGAGAAAGGCTTACAAGGGTTTACATAAAAGAAGAAAAGATTGAAGATGCGATTGAGGAGATGAAAAAACTGAGCAAGCAATTACCTGCAAACCTTGATATCCACAGGAGACTCGGCCTTCTCTATCTGGACAGTGAGCAGTATGAAAAGGCGGTGGAGGAATTCAGGATAGTCCTGGAGGCTGCCCCGAAGGATACCATGAGCCGATATTATTTATCCGTTGCACTTGAGATGCTGAAGAGATACGATATGGCGATCGAGGAGATAAAGAAACTCCTGGAGGTTGATCCTAAGAGTGTGAGAGGACTCCTGCATCTGGCCTATCTGTATTCGGAGACCAACAGGTCTGAAGAGGCGATAAAGACCTATGAGGAACTTATAAGTATTGAAGAGAAACCAGAATACTACATATATAAGGCACTGGAGTTGATGAAGTTAAAGAGATATCCAGAGGCAGAGGCCACATTAAAAAAGGCGGTTGAGAAGTTCCCTGAAAACGATGAACTCTACTTCAATCTTGCCGTCACTTACGAAAAGCAAAACAGGTTCGATGATATGGTGAGGGCACTCAAAAGGACTATACAGTTGAATCCAAACCATGCCGATGCCCTGAACTATCTCGGCTACAGTTATGCCGAAAGGGGTATAAATCTGCAGGAGGCTCTAAACCTCATCAAAAGGGCCCTTGAATTAAAACCAGACAGTGGCTATATAATTGACTCCCTTGGCTGGGTTTATTACCAGATGGGCAAATACGAGGACGCCCTCAGAGAACTCTTAAGGGCCCTGAAGTATACCGATGATGACCCGGTCATCCATGAACATATAGGTGATACCTATCTGAAACTGAAAGAGCCTGAGAAGGCCTTCGAATATTACCAGAAGGCCCTTGAGTTCCATGAAAAGGAAGAAGGAGTCAAGGAGAGGGTCCTCAAAAAGATACAGGAACTCAAAAAGCACTATCAACCCTGATGCTCCAATTACAGGCCCCTGCGAAGGTGAACTGGTTCCTCAAGGTCCTGGGAAAACGACAGGATGGTTACCACAACATACTGTCCCTTATGCAGAAAATATCTCTACAGGACCTATTGATTTTTGAAGAGTTAAAGAACGATATAGTGGTTGAAGGAGATTTCGAAATAGAAAAGGAGAAAAACCTCGTATACAGGGCTGCCATGTCTCTGAGGGAGCACAGTGGCTGCCAGAAGGGGGCAAGGATAATCCTGAAAAAGGCGATACCGGTGGAGGCAGGGCTTGGAGGTGGCAGTTCTGATGCTGCCATGACCCTCTTAGGTCTGAACAGGTTGTGGGGGCTCAGAATGGGGGGGCCTGAACTCCTGAGGCTTGGAGCACTGCTCGGCTCAGATGTGCCCTTTTTCATCTCTTCATCACCTTTAGCCCTGGTGAAGGGAAGGGGTGATGTGGTTGTCCCCATGGCTGTAAAGACGCTACGGTACTGGCTTCTGCTGTTGAAACCCCCTTTTGGTGTATCCACTGCCGAGGCATATTCATCCCTGAACCTCAAAAATGGGATTGAACTGCCAGATGTAGAGAGACTCCTCACCGATACCCTGAAGGCCCTCCAGGGAGACACAGACCTTTTTCGGAGAGTCCTCCAGAATGACCTGGAGGAGGTGGTATTTGAGATGTTTCCAGAACTGAGGAATTTAAAGAATCTCTTGACAGAAACAGGTGCCCTCGGGGCCTCCCTTGCAGGTAGCGGTTCCACAGTGTTTGGTGTTTTCCCTCAGAGGCAGGACGCCATTAAGGCAGCAGAGAGAATCAAACAGGAGGACCGGGGACTGGATTTCCTGATATGCCACACCCTTTGAGATTATGTAAGCAGGCCAAGGTTCTTCATCTTTGTGCGGAGTTGCTTCCTTGAGATGCCCAGCAGTCTGGCTGCCTGTGATTGATTCCAGGCCGTTTTGTTAAGTGCCCGAAGAATGGTCTTCTTCTCTATCTCCATAAGGTTGAATTCCTCCGGTTCTCCTTCTCCACTCAGTTCCTTTAACTTTCTCGGCAGACATTCCAGTGTTATGGTGTCATAGGGACAGAGGATTACAGCCCTTTCAATCACATTTTCAAGTTCCCTTACATTACCAGGCCAGTCATAGGAATTAAAGACCCTCAGAACTTCTTGATCGAATCCTCTTATCTCCTTCCTGTTCTTCCTGGCAAATATATCGAGGAAGTGTTCAGCAAGTATGGGAATATCTTCTCTCCTCTCTCTCAGAGGGGGTATGCCTATGGTGATCACATTGAGCCTGTAGTAGAGGTCTTCCCTGAATTCACCTCTCTGGACAGCCCCTTCAATGTCTCTGTTGGTGGCTGCGAGCACTCTCACATCGACCTTCACCTTCTGCTTTCCCCCGAGTCTATAAAACTCCTTCTCCTGTAGAAACCTGAGGAGTTTCTTCTGGAGGGGAAGGTCAAGATCACCAATCTCGTCAAAGAAGACAGTGCCCCTGTGCGCCATCTCGAGCAGGCCTATCTTGTTGTCATAGGCACAGGTGAAGGCCCCTTTTTCGTATCCGAATAGTTCGCTCTCCATCAATTCTGCCGGAATAGTCGTACAGTCGATCGGGATAAAGGGGTTGTCTGCCCTGAGAGAACTATAATGAATCGCCCTTGCAACGAGTTCTTTGCCTGTACCACTCTCTCCAAGGATGAGCACATTTGCATCTGTCTTTGCCACCCTCTGGATAATGGAAAAGACCTCCCTCATTTTGGCGCTTTTCCCGATAATGTTAAAGAACTGATATTTGCCATCAACCGCATTATAATAATCTTCTGACTGTGATCTTATTGCATCTCTTGTAACAGACACAAGAAGGTTCAGGTCCACAGGTTTGGTGAGGTAGGTATAGGCACCCTTTCTCATGGCATTAACCGCACTCTCTATGGTGCCATAGGCTGTTATCATTATCACCTGAATCTCTGGCATGGTCACCTTTATCTTTTCAAGGAGTTTCTCTCCACTCATTCCAGGCAGTTTTATATCTGTGATGATTAAGTCATAGGTACTGTCTTTGATGCTCTGAAGGGCATCTTCTGCTGTCCTGGCGGTATGCACATCAAAACCGTGTCTGCGTAGAGTGTTCGAAAAGATCTTCAGTGAGTTTACCTCATCTTCTACTATTAAAATCCTCTTATTCATAACTCAGCCATTATACATTATTTGGTAACAGGAATAGTAAGGGTAAAGGTGCTTCCCTTACCCGGTTCGCTTTCAACAAACAGGTCACCTTCATGTTCCTTTGCTATCTTCTTTGAAATTGCGAGTCCAAGACCTGTGCCCCTCGTCTTGGTGGTGAAGAAGGGATTGAATATCTGTCCCATATACTCAGGCTTTATCCCCATCCCGTTGTCGCTGACAGTTAAACAGATGGCACCGTTATGCATGGATGTACTCACAACAACCTCGCCATTCCCATTAACTGCATCAAAGGCGTTGAGCAGGAGATTAATGATTACCTGTTTTATGTGGTTTGGATCACATTCTACCTCTGGCAGTGGTTCCCTCAATTCGGTCCTGATCTTTATCTGCTCGTCTCTTATCTCCTGAGAGAGGAGTTCTACAGTCTCACGCACAAGGTCATTGATGTCAGTAGGTCTCTTTTCTGGCTTCAGGGGTCTTGCAAAACTGAGCAGAGTAGTGGTGAGTTTGTTTATCCTTGTAACCTCATCGGTGATTATCTGGAGGAATTCCCTGATGAGTGTGCCTCTGAAGTTCTCCCTTATATAGGAAGCAGCACCAGAGATTGCATTCAGAGGGTTCTTGATCTCATGGGCAAGGGTGGCCGCAAGTTCACCAGTAGCGGCAAGCCTGCTCAATCGGTCCTGTTCCTTCATTGCTGCCTTCAGTTTTTCTACCATCTCATTGAAGGCCTCTCCAAGTTCTCCTATCTCATCCTCTCCCTGCACCGGTATCTTCTTATTAAAGCCGCTCTCAACAAGCCCCTCTACAGAGTCTCTTAACTGGATAATTGGTTTAATGAGCCTGATGATAAGACCCAGGCCAAAGAGCAGGGCTGATACCAGAGTTACCATCAACAGCAGGAACACGAGCATCCTTTTGCTCATCACCTGTATGGGATGTATATTTTCATAAAAAACTGTTATCCCAAAGGTTACCAGCGGGATACCCGCAAGGAGGCTGAAGGCAGATAGTGCACGGTAGAGGATGCTACCACCAATCTGTTTCAGTTCCTGGGCATTCATACTGAAAAGGAGGATGCCAAACCCTAAGGGACGGAACATATGTCCATAAAACCACATCTTTGACCCAATCTCAGAGGGAAAAAAGAGAAATATTGACCCGACACAGATCATGAGGTGTCCAAGGGCTGAGTAGATAAAGTGTATATCTCTTGTCCTGTAATAAGTGGCTATGTATAGCATACACACTATACCAGACAGATAGGCGACGAATATCCATACCAGAGGCCTGAACTCTCCAAAGAAGGGGAACTTCTGGTAAACACCCGGAAAAAGGAGCAGCAAGAGGGGCAGATAAAGAAGGGGCATAAGCCTTTTTGATCTGGGCTTTATGGCAGATATTGCGACAATCAGTATCAAAAGGCCAAGGCAATAGCCAAGTAATGTCTGATAAAGGAGATTGAGTTCAAGTTCGTAAGTGTGTATCAGGGCATGGAGTGTGCTGCTGAGGCCAAGGAGAAAGAAGGCAGAGCCAGCAAGAAATATCCTGCTCTTCTGTTCACGATCAAGACCTCCGGTTCTGAAGGTATAGATACATCTTATAACAATGACAGTACAGACGAAGACGATAAAGAACTCTTCAAAAATATGATAACTTATGAGAATCTCCTTGAGGAACTCCTCCCCTATGGGTGTGTAGCCATAGCCCATTCTTTTATATTATAACTCATCTACCCCTGAAATAACTTTAATGGTTTGAAGTTAAAGGATTAATTTTGAGATGCCGCAAAAGAGAAGCCAAAGGTGAAGCGTCATTACATTGGGTACAGCATTTGCGGTGTCGCTGAACTCCTGGTTTTTTCGGCAGAGGTTCCCAGGAAAATCGTGGATTTTCCTGGGCTGAGTTCCTCTGCCCCACAAGATCTTCTGATCTTGTGGGGACCCCCTGCCACCTTCCAGAGTTTTGATTGAAATTCTAACGGCAATTTAGGGAACTTGGATCTCTCTTGACAAAGGCTCCTACAAGGGCCTATTATTCAATGGTATGGAAAGAAGAGTTCTTTATTTTGACAGACCAGGGCCTGCAAATACTGAGGCCTGTCTGCAGAGGGCAAAGGAGGCTGTAAAGGAGGAAGGTGTAGGTGACATTGTTGTGGCCTCGACAACAGGCCAGACGGGTCTGCTATTTGCCGAGGCTTTCAGGGATGATGGAGTGAATCTCGTTGTGGTGACCCATTCCTATGGTTTTAGAGAACCGAATACCATAGAGATGTCCGAGGAGACAAGGGAGAGGATAATCCAGGCAGGTGCAAAGGTGTACACAGGTACGATGATCACCCATTCTCTCGAGACCGCCCTTGCGAAACAGTTCGGCGGTGTATATCCTACACTTCTTGTGGCACAGACACTGAGGAGGTTTGGGGAGGGTACAAAGGTCTGCTGTGAGATTGTGATGATGGCCGCGGATGCGGGTCTTGTAGAGGAGGGTAAAGAGGTCCTTGCAGTGGCTGGTACAGGCAGGGGAGCAGATACTGTCACCCTGATAAGGGCCTCAACGTCAAAGAGATTTCTGGATCTTAGGGTCCTTGAAATACTCGCAAAGCCAAGGGGTTGAGTATGAGGGTAAATGATTGGTTGGACCAGGCGAAAAGGACAATAGCCTCAGCAGAACATTCTCTTAAAGGAGGGTTCTATGAGGACTGCTGTTACCTGTCTCATCAGGCCGCACTACAGGCGGTGGTGGGACTCCTTATAAGAATAGGTGAGGTAGATACAAGTTCTTCTGTATACTTTATGCTTAACAAGACCGAAACGGTTACTCATGAGGTTCTGCACAAGGCAAGAGTCCTTGACACATACTACCTTCCATCTCGTTTCCCCTATTGTTTTGAAAAGGGCTCGCCAAAGGACTATTTTGATGAACAGACAGCCACGGAGGCGCTGGAGTATGCAAAGGATATCCTGGAACATATTGAGAAACAACTGGGTTGATCTGTACTTCTTTCATCCCCTCAGCGAATTTATGAGCAGGCTTCATGAGGACCGTGGAGCAGATGTCCTGGCTGTGGTCCTCTTCAGTCCAGAGGGAGAGGAGGTACCTCCACCTAAACCCCCTGTATATCTCCTCGTGCTTTACAGGGAAAGAGTGGATTTTCTATCTGAGAATCTCTTTCTGAGAGAAAGGGACCCCTCGGGCATCCTGAACTTCTTCTGCTACTCCCTGCAGTCTTTCAAAGGGATGTTACAGGACAACCACCCCATTGCGAGGCAGGCCCTGGCAACAGGAATTGTGGTCCATAAGACCGAGGAGGTACTTGGCGACTTTATATGCTGAAGTATCTGCTGAATCGTTCCATAGAGTTTCTTATCACTCTATTGGGTATAATCACTCTCTCCTTTTTTATAATACACCTTGCCCCAGGAAAACCAACCGATCTGCTCAGTGAACTGAATCCGAAGATCACCCCTGAGGCGAGAAAGAAGTTGGAACAGTATTATGGGCTTGATAAACCCCTTCATGTACAGTACCTCCTCTGGCTGAAAAGGTTAGCGAGGCTGGACTTTGGTGAGTCCTTCTCCAGTGATAGAAGACCTGTGATAGTGAAGATCAGAGAGAGGTTACCCATTACTGTGGGGATAAATCTCCTGAGCATACTCATCATCTTCCTGATAGGGATACCTATCGGGGTATCCTCAGCCACCAGACAGTACTCTACCTACGATAAGGTGACCACTGTGGTGGTCTTTATAGGATATGCTATGCCAGGGTTCTGGCTGGCCCTCCTTCTGATGCTCCTTTTTGGGGTGCATCTGAACTGGCTTCCCATATCAGGGATAAAGTCCATGAATTATGATAATCTCTCTGTTGCTGGAAAGGTCCTGGATGTGGGAAAGCATCTGCTGATGCCGGTGTTTGTGGCTGCTTTTGGTTCACTGGCAGGTATATCCAGATACATGAGGTCCAGCATGCTTGAGGTGATAAGGCAGGACTACATAACTGCAGCAAGGGCGAGGGGGTTGCCTGAATCTGTGGTTATTTACAGACATGCCCTCAGGAACGCCCTGTTGCCGGTAATAACCCTGCTCGGTCTGTCTGTGCCCGGTCTCATAGGTGGGAGCGTGATCTTTGAACAGATATTCAGTATTCCGGGCATGGGCCAACTCTTCTGGCTCTCCGTGATGCAGAGGGACTATCCGGTGATTATGGGACTGTTAACGATAGGAGGAGTTCTCACCCTGATTGGTAACATGCTTGCTGATTTCTGCTATGCCCTTGCGGATCCAAGGATAAGGAGGCAGTAGTGTTTCTACTGTGGCAGAGGCTCAGGAAGAATCCGCTTGCAGTGGCGGGAGGGGTTATGGTCCTGCTGCTCTTCCTTGTGGCCCTTTTTGCCCCTGTGCTTGCCCCCTATGAGCCAGATTACATAGACAGATATCACATACTGGAACCACCGAGCAGAGAACATCTCCTCGGCACCGATGATATCGGTAGAGATGTCCTGAGCAGGATGCTGTATGGGGCAAGGGTATCTCTTGCGGTGGGTTTTGTAGCAGTGGCGATAGCAACTGTGGTGGGAATCGCTGTCGGCTCTCTGGCAGGCTACTACGGAGGCCTTATAGACAGGTTGCTGATGAGGTTCGTGGATATAATGCTTTCCATCCCCTCCCTTTTTCTTATCCTGAGTGTTATCGCCTTTGTAGGGGCGAGCATCTGGAACATTATGGTGGTTATAGGCCTGACTTCGTGGATGGGGGTTGCAAGGCTGGTGAGGGCGGAGTTTCTGAGTCTGAAACAGAGGGAGTTTGTCCTTGCAGCAAGGGCCCTCGGTGCCTCAGACCTGAGGATAATACTCAGGCATATGTTGCCCAATGCCCTTGCACCTGTGATTGTGAATGCGGTCCTGATGGTCGCCTCGGCGGTGCTGGTGGAGTCATCCCTCAGTTTCCTCGGTCTCGGTGTCCAGCCACCTCAGCCGAGTTGGGGCAATATCCTTACAGCGGGTAAGGCAAACATAGAGATAGCCTGGTGGCTATCGCTGTTTCCTGGGCTGGCAATACTTATAACAGTGCTGTCCTATAATCTGCTTGGTGAGGGACTCAGAGATGCCCTTGACCCGAGGCTCTGGCAGTCACGGTAAAGATGGTACAGATAACCTGAGGGGATTGCTGAGCCCCTGCTCCAGCCACTACATGGCTATATCCATTCAAAACTCTGGACCACCAGTATTCCCTCCTTTTCTGCTCGCTCAAGCACCTTAGGGCGGGCAAAGTGGGTCACCACTATGGGTAGGACCTCACCTCCGTAGACCTCTTTCACCAGAGAGACCATCTCCTTTAACTGCCTGAACTTGGTCGCCTTCTCAAGTCTCAGGACCGCCTCTCCCACCAGATACATCTCCCTTCCGTCCTGCCTCACCCTGCCAAAGATATTCACCTCCCGCCCCTTCAGGTAGGTCCTCACTATCCTGTCAACCACCTCTATACCGTAGCGTGTCTTCAGATACCTTGGCAGGTACCTGAATGCCTCGTTCTCAAGGGCGTAGGAGACACTCCTTGAGAGACCTCCCAACTCCGACCTGGTGTTCTCAAGCCCTCTGGCCAGCCTTGTGACTGCCTCCTCTGTTCTTCTCTGTGCCTCAGCGAGTTCGTTCACTCTCTGCTCTGTCTTTCTCTGTGCCTCAGCGAGTTCTGCCATTGTTTGCTCAAGATTGGTTAACCTCTGCTCTGAATGTTTTTGCGCCTCAGTGAGTTCTCTCACGGTGCCTCTAAGGTCAGAAATCTCCTGTTCTGTTCTTCTCTGTGCCTCAGCGAGTTCTGTAATCCTCTCTGTGAGGTGGTTGACACTGTCTGTTAACTCCTCTAACCTCCTGGCGAGTCCCTCCACAACCGCCTTCAGTTCAAGAAAGTCCTCTCTCCTTACCACCTCGCCAAGGGACTTCTCAAGGGCCTTGAACACCTTTATGAAGACCTGCCTTGCCGAGGGCTCCAGTTCCTCAAGTGCCTCCATCAACTCCGCAGAAAATATCATAACTTAAGTTTACCATTTAAGAGGGCCAAAATTCTACATGAAATTGCCTCCGCCAGCAAGGTGGTTGGTTTTACAAAGACACTGCCTGTATCGCTGAAATCCTGATTTTTCGGCATACCAGATTTCATGTAATTGCTGGCAATTCATGGTGAAGGGGCTGAGGGTGGAAGGGAGTGGCCTCAGAGAAAAACTGCGAAAGAACAAGAAATAATGAGGGATATGGAGATATGCTGAGATATTTCATCTGAATAACCAGAAAATCAGGATTGAAAAAGAGAAAGATAAATAAAATAACATTTAATGAAATTTATTAAATGGGAGGGTTATTATGGATGGAAGGTTGAAGTCAAGGTTGAAGGCCTACACCGCCCTTACTGCCGGGGCTCTGGCGGTGGCCTCTCAGGCAGAGGCGGCAGTGCAGTGGAGCGGACTTCAGAACCTCACGGTGGACCCTACGACATCACCCGTGCAGGTGGACCTGAACAATGACGGAACTGTGGACTTTACCTTTAGTGCTTATAGCACGGGTACCACATATACTACAATCTTAGGGGGTATTTATACCACCATTACGAACAGAGTCTCCATTTATCCTGCTACAGGTGCATCATGGATTGACGACTCCAATAATAATGACCCTGCAAGGCTCAGTTCAGGCTACCAGATAAGGGCGACCCTCGCCAATCCAGCATTTTCTTGGGATAACGAGCTATGGGACACCCTGGCATCCTACCGTCAAGTTCTATACAATGGTTCTATTACTAGCATTTGGAGAGATGGCAATTTCGTTGGCCAGAGGGGCTACATCGGGGTGAGGTTTCAGAGTGCCCAGTGTAATAATGGCAGTTACCACTACGGTTGGATACACTTTGAGGGTGCTGCCGATGCCTCCTCAGGGACGGTGATAGAGTGGGCCTATGAAGACCAGTGTGACACACCTATTGTGGCCGGAGATACAGGTCAACAGGCCCCTGCGCCCACCTCGGTGCCGACCCTTGAAGAGTGGGGTGCCCTCGGCATGGCCGCCCTTCTGGCTGGTGCGGCGGCAATGAGGCTCAGGAAAAGGGAGGAGGCCGCCGGGTAGCCCCCGGTGCCTTCCTACTTGAGTATCCGGAGGAGTGGAGATGAGGAGGATCTTTCTCTGCCTTCTTATCTGTGTTTTGTTTCTCTCCCTTTCAGGCACTGTCTCTGCCCAGTGGTGGAAGGACCCAAAGGTGGTGGCAGACCTGAAACTCACCGACAAACAGGTGGCCGAGATCAGCAGGATATACGAGGATTTTGAGAGGGAGAGCCTCAAGCCCCTGAGCATGAAGATAAGGAGCAAGAGGCGGCAGGTGAACACACTGCTCAGGCAGGAGAAGACGGACCAGAAAGCATTTGACAGGGCGGTTGATGAACTCCTGAAACTGAGGGACAGACTGCTCAGGGCCTCTCTTGAGATGAAACTGAAGGTGAAGAAGGTCCTCACCGAGGAGCAGATCCGGACACTGAGGAAGAGGTATCCGGGGCTGCTGAGTATAGGGAGCAGGTGGTCAAAGGGGAGGGCCTTTACAGGGAGTGTGGAGAAGAAGACCGGGAAGGAAAAGGAGGAGAAGAAAGGAGGGGGAGAGAAGAAGGGAGCCGGTTCCGGCAGGCAATGAGGATCAGGAGGGTTCTTCTAATTGGCTGGGACGGGGCTGACTGGAAGATAATCCACCCCCTCATTGAGGCAGGAAAGATGCCCAACCTTGAGAGATTGATAAACGAGGGGGTGATGGGCAATCTCGCCACCCTTTATCCATCCCTCTCACCCACCCTCTGGACATCTATAGCCACCGGCAAGAGGCCCTATAAGCACAGGGTCCTCGGATTTATTGAGCCTGACCCGATGGGTGAGCGGGTGAGGCCCATAACGAGTCTGAGCAGAAAGAGCCGTGCCCTCTGGAACATAATGACCCTTGTTGGTAAGAGATCAGTGGTGGTGGGGTGGTGGCCCTCACACCCTGCAGAGCCAATTAACGGGGTGATGGTCTCAAACCGCTACCAGAGGGCGGTGGCGCCCTACGGAAGGCCCTGGCCGATGCCACCTGAGACGGTTCATCCTCCCAGGCTGAGGGAGGTCCTGGCAAGGCTGAGGCTCCACCCGCAGGAACTGGATGTGGGGCTGATCATGAAATTTTTACCGAAACTCCATGAGATTGACCAGGAGAAGGACCGGAGGGTGGAGACCATAGCCAAGATAATCGCTGACTGCACCAATGTGAACAGGGCAGCCACCGCAATACTGGACCACGAGCCCTGGGACTTTGCCGCCATATACTACGACGGGATAGACCACTTCTGTCACGGCTTTATCAACTATCACCCGCCGAGACCTGAATGGGTGAGGCAGAGGGACTTTGAACTCTACTGCAATGTGGTTGAGGCCGGATACATCTACCATGACCTCCTGCTGGGCACCCTTCTGAAGAGGATTGATGATGAGACGCTGGTGGTTCTGGTCTCGGACCACGGCTTTCACTCAGACCACCTCAGGCCGAGGAACATCCCTGTGGAGCCTGCAGGCCCTGCGGTCCAGCACAGGCACTACGGCATCTTTGTGGCAAAGGGTCCCGGTATCAAGAAGGACGAAATCGTCTATGGTGCGAGCCTTCTTGATGTATGTCCAACTGTGCTGGCTGCTCTCGGACTGCCTGTGGGTGAGGATATGGATGGAAAGGTCCTCATAAACATCTTTGAGAGACCATCCAGGGTGAGGACCATACCCAGTTGGGACGATGTGCCTGGATACGACGGCAGCCACCCTCCGGACAGGAGGACGGACCCTGTGGCTGACACCGAGGCGATCCGGCAACTGGTAGAACTGGGTTACATAGAGGAGCCTGCCAGAGACGGCAGGAGGGCGGTGGAGGAGTGCATAAGGGAACTGAAGTACAACGAGGCCCGTGCCTACATGGACGCTGGGCTACATGCGGTTGCAGTCAGTATTCTTGAAGAATTGACCGAGGGGTATCCTGAGGAGTACCGTTTCGGGATCCACCTTGTGGACTGTTACCTCAGAATGGGCCAGACTGACAGGGCACGGGAGACCCTTCTGAGGGTCTTTGAGAGGAAGAAGGGGGACTCCAGGAGGGCGAGGACTGAACTGCGGGAGTTCATGGAGGATAACAGGGACAGGACTCCAGAGGATTTCACCGAGGAGGAGGTGAGGAAACTGAGGAGACTGAGGGCAAGGGCATCAACAGCACCACATGTGATGGAATTCTTGATGGGTCACCTTCTGCTTGAAAGCGGCAGTGCAGAGGAGGCGGTAAGGCACTTAGAGAGGGCTACAAAGGGTGAGATGGTGAACTGCCTCTTTTACAATAAACTCGCCGAGGCATACATAAAGACAGAGAGATTTCAGGAGGCAGAGGATACACTCCAGAGGGTCCTTGAGATGGACCCTGAGAATTCCGATGCCCACAGGTTGCTCTGCAGTCTTTACCTCAAACAGAGGAAGGACCGGGATGCCCTTGAGGCGGGTCTCAGGGCGGTGGGGCTTCAGTTTCACAACCCGGTGGTCCACTACATGATAGGAGTCGCCCTGCACAGGATGGGCCGTGTGGTTGAGGCGGTAGAGGCCCTCAAGGTTGCCACCATACAGAACCCAAACTATCCAGACCCCCACAGGAGGCTCGCCTATATCTATAAAAGGAGGCTGAAGGATGATGTCCTTGCCGACAGACACAGGAGACTGGCAAAGGAGGCATCAGAGAGACTCAAGAGGGTCAAAAGGGGTGAGTTGGACGAGGTGCAGAGGCAGAAGGAGGCCCTGAGGAGCCTCACCTCCGAGCAGACGGACCTGTTCAGTATGGTGAGTATGGAAGGAGGTCAGTCCTATGAGCCTGAGAGGACGGTTGTGGTTGTGTCAGGGCTCCCGAGGTCAGGCACCTCCATGATGATGCAGATGCTCAGGGCAGGAGGTGTTCCGGTCCTGACTGATGATGTAAGGGGACCCGATGAGGATAACCCGAAGGGCTACTTAGAGTACGAGAAGGCAAAGAGACTGAAGAACGACACTCAGTGGCTGAGGGAGGCCCGTGGAAAGGCGGTAAAGATAGTTGCCCAGTTGTTACCCTATCTGCCACAGGACAGAGAACTCAACTACAGGGTGATATTTATGTTGAGAGACCTTGATGAGGTGATTGCCTCGCAGAGGAAGATGTTGCAGAGGCAGGGCCGGAAAGGAGCATCCCTTTCAGAGGATGCGCTGAAGAGGATATTCTCTCATCACCTTGTCCGCACCAGGAGGTTCCTTGCGGTCAGGGAGATCCCCACCCTTTACATAGACTATAACGAGACGCTGAGGGCACCTCTGGAGACGGCAGAGAAGGTGAGTGAGTTTCTGGACGGCAAACTGGACATCCGTGCGATGGCAGAGGCAGTGGACCCCTCACTGAAGAGACAGTACAGAGACAGGATGGGTAATCAGGTTGAGATATAAGTCATACACCCTTGAGAATGTTTACAGGTTGCTTGATGGGGACAGGCAGGGGGAGGTGATCAATCTCTGGCTTGAAGAAGGGCGCTTCTCCAGAGGTGGCAACTCAAACTTCTTGAAGGGTCTCAAGACCGAGGAGGCGCCAAGGGGTATGGTGATGCAGAATCCGAAACTGAGGAAGAAGGGGATAAACAGGTTTCTCAAGAGGAAGGGCCTGAATTTCTACGGCAGAACTGCAAAGGGCTTCACCGTGTGGTATAAGGAGTTCTGTAAGTCCTGTCTGCTGTGAGTTTTTCAAGGGGATATTGTAATATATAAAGGGCGATGAAGAGGTTTATAATAACCTATCTGGTTATGATGGGGCTGTTCTTTGCCCTGATCGGGCTCACACCCGTTCAGAGGGTGATAGACCTGAACGGGCTTTATACAAGGGGTGTTGTTGTTGCCACCGCATGGTTGTTGAACCTGGTGGGTATTTCATCTACGGCAGAGGGGTCTTTGATACACCTGCCTGGTATCTCCTTAGATGTAAAGTTCGGATGCAATGGCCTTGAGGCGGTGATGATTTATGCGGTGGCGATAGTGAGTTATCCTGCAGGTTGGAGGCAGAAACTGAAGGGTCTGGCAGCCGGGTTCGTTGTGATTCAGGTGGTGAACATCCTCCGGATAGTGGCCCTGGGGTATGCCGGGGTGCACATGAGGAGGGTCTTTGAGGTGGTTCACCTCTACATCGCCCAGGGGATGATGATCGCAGTCGCACTTGCCACTTTTATCATCTACCTCAATTATGTCAGCGGTAAGAGTCAGCCTCAGGGGAGTAATTAGGACCTCATTGGTCTTTCTGCTCACCTACATGGTGCTTCTCTTTGTATGGATAAGGGTGAAGGACTACTACGCAGTTGGGGTAACCACCGTGGCCTCTCACCTGATAGAGGGGTTAATGGAGGTATCTGTGGGGGAGATCAGGAGGGAGGGTGGGGATATGGTGGTTTCCTTTTTGCCGGAAAGGTATAGGA
>WGER01000002.1 GCA_015492645.1 Nitrospirota bacterium | reverse complement strand
TCTGGAATCAAAAATCTACTTTTTACTGAATCCTTCTGTTCAATACATATCTTTTACTTTCAGGGTTGGTCCGATCTAACCCCTTAGTTTTTTGGGCAAATCCATCATAAAATATACAAAATGAGATTGGTATAAATCCACCCCATATGGCCGGTGTACTGTTCTCAGTTTTGCCGTCAAACAACAATGTGGAACATAAAAAAGATACCCCGTGGTCTTGCCACGGGGTAGTTCATTCAATGGGTGAAATGTCATTGCATTGGGCAAGGCACTTGAGGTGGAAAATCGTAGATTTTTCCGGGCAGAGCCTCTGCTGCCCTTCAAAAGAATCCCCTTCAGTTGCCATCACTGAAGGTGATTTTATAAAATAACAAACGAGGGCCCATAGCTCAGTTGGCCAGAGCTGCCGGCTCATAACCGGCTGGTCCCAGGTTCGAGTCCTGGTGGGCCCACCATCTTAGAGAAAGAGGCTATCCTACATGAATCCTGATCTGGTTAAACTGATAGAACTGCAGAAGATTGACTCACAGGTTATAGAGAAGAGAAAGGAGATAGAAGCCATTCCTCTTCAGATCAAAAAACTCAGGAAAAAGGTCTCAGAGGTAGAGGACAGGTTCAAGAAGGCGAAGGCGAAGGCAGAAGAGATAGAGAAGAAGAGGAGACAGAAGGAGATAGAACTCCAGGAGGCGATAGAACGGATAAATAAACTGAAGGACCGAACCTCTGAGATTAAGACAAACGAAGAATATCAGGCCCACCTGAAGGAGATAGAAAAGGCGGAGAAGAAGAAATTCCTGATTGAGGATGATATCCTCTATCTGATGGAAGAGGCCGAGCGGGTTGATGGCGAGATCAAAAAGGTGCGGGAGGAGATAGAGAGAGAAAAAGGCCAGATACTCTCAGAGGAGAGAGACCTGCAGGAGAGGATGAAGATACTGGAGGCTGAGGTCTCTCAGTTGCTGACACAGCGACAGGGTATTGTTAAGGACCTTGATACTTCCCTCTATAATGCCTACATGGAACTACTCGAGAATGGAAACGGTGTGGCCGTGGCAGAGGCGAGGGACGAGGTCTGCCAGGGCTGTTACATGAGTATCCCTCCACAACTTTTTGTCGAACTCAAGACAAAAGACGAGATATTCACCTGCCCACAGTGCGGGAGATTCCTCTACCGTTCTGATGCCAGGTAACCTTCCCCTGTGGCCTGAGAAGGAGTCTGCAACTGTCTACACTGATGGTGCAAGTAGTGGTAATCCAGGGCCTGCCGGGATAGGTGTCCTTATCATAAGCGGAGACAGGAGGGTTACAATCTCAGAGTATATAGGTGAGGCAACGAACAATGTGGCTGAGTACAGGGCCCTCATCAGGGCGCTTGAGGAGGCTCAAAGGATGGGGATTACCAAGGTCCGGATACTGCTCGACTCAGAACTGCTGGTCAAACAACTGGCAGGCCGCTACCGGGTAAGGAGTAAGCACCTTCTGCCTCTGCACAATCGGGTGCTCTCCCTCCTTAAGGGGTTTGACAGTTACGAGGTGTTCCATATACCCAGGCAGGACAACACCCAGACCGATGCACTCGCAAGAAAGGCGATCAGGGATGCCCTCAGGAGAAGACCTAACCCTTGACAGTATCTCAGGTATCAGACTCTACCAGAGCCGGCAGGGCTACAGGTTCTCCATAGACTCTGTCCTGCTCGCCCACTTTACCAGGATACCCAGAAGGGTAAGACTCGTGGCAGACATAGGTGCAGGCTCCGGGGTGATCGGCCTTCTGCTTGCGAAGAAGGCACCCTGGGTGAAGGTCCATCTCATAGAACTACAGGATAACCTGTACAGGCTCGCCGAAATGAACATCCATCTCAACGGGATGCAGAACAGGGTTAAGGCGATACTGATGGATGTGAGGAGTGTGCCCGGTGAGATCCATAATACCTATGACCTGCTGGTCTGTAACCCCCCTTTCAGACCTGTGGGCACAGGCCTGATAAGTCCCTATGAGGAGAAGGCGATTGCCAGACACGAGATTGCCCTGAGTCTGCCGGAACTCCTGGAATCTGCAAATCTGATACTGAAAGAGCGGGGGATTGTAAGTATGATATATGATTCGAGGAGGCTTGTAGAACTGGTATATCAGTTGAGGCAGAAGAGGATTGAACCAAAGAGACTCAGAACGGTGCATCCCTATGCAGACTCCAGGGCCACCATGGTATTGCTTGAGGCTGTGAAGGGGGCTGGTGTGGAGTTGTCTGTAGAGCCACCACTGATCGTCTACAGTGCTGAAGGCGAGTACTCGGAGGAGGTGGAGGGGTACCTAAGATGAGAGCCTGTTGTAGGCCAGCACATGGTCTTTCAGCCTCTTCACCTCTTCTGGGTCCAGACCTGAAAAGAAGAACCAGAAGACACTGTTGTTTGTTAACAACGGGTCCATGTCCTCTCTTATTATTCCCTCTTCACAGAGCCTTTTCCATTCGACAGTGCCGGGTATAGGAGAAAATTCGGTTAGATGTACCCTTACACCGAGGGAGATCACAAACCTGACGCTATCCCAGACCTCTCTGATGTCCTGTCCCGGCAGACCATACATGACATATACACCTATCTCCTCCTTTGTGAATCCAGCCTCTTTCAGGTGCCTCACCGCCTCTGTCAGTTCTTCGGTCTTCACCTTTCCTCCTGTGGTTATCTGTCTTGTCCTGTCCGTGGTCTCAAGCCCCAGTCTTATGGTCTTAAAACCGGTCGCCTTCATCAGCCGGGCGGTCTCTGCATCCATGTACCTTGCATGCAGTCCATTAGGGGTATGAAAACGGGGTCTCCTATGCTCAGGTAACCCCTCTATCACCTCCTTCAGGCTGTAGAGGAGAGGCTTCAGGAGTCTTTCACTCCTGTACAGTAATGCATCATCATAGAATGCGAAGTCGCTCACTCCCATCTGGATGAGTTCCTTCACCTCCATAACCACCTCCTGCCACCGCCTCTGACGGAATCCTTCCCATAGTAACCCAGAGGCACAGTAACTGCAACTGAAGGGACAGCCCTCTGATGTGAGGAGGGGTGCATAGGGGTGATTATTATAAAGTTCCATACGGTAATAGGGTCGGCCCTGCCCTTCCTGTCTCAGGTCAAGCCCTAATTGTCTTAAGGACTCAATCAGTCTTTGGGAGGCCCTTCCCTGATATATCATGTCAGCCCCTGTTACCCTTTCTGCATGGTGGGGTAGGAGGGTGGGATACACCCCACCAATAACCACCGGGGTTTCAGGATACATCTGCCTGCAGATCTCTACCGTCCTCTGTACCCCGGGATACCAGTAAGTCATGATTCCGGTGACCATTATCAGGTCAACCTCCGGAAACATACCGAGTTTTTTGATAAACTCCTCTTCCGGGATCCCGTACCGTGAGTATCTCCTTGGTATCCCCTTCAGGATCTCAGGAGTTGGCAGATATGTCTTGGGATACTTTCCCTTGCAGTATCTCTTAAGACTGAACCGATCAAGGCAGTCTATCAGGTGTACCTGCATATTGTAGGCTGAGAGGGCCTCAGCCACTCTGAGTATTCCCAGCGGCCTTGACCACAGGTTCACTGCAGCAAAGTCGTATATCCAGGGATTAACAAGGAGTATCTGGTATCTTTCTCTCATAAATATAGTATAATACTGAAGATGTCAGAGAAGACGGTGTTATTGAGAAAAGAGGTACAGGAAAAGATAGAGGAGATTAAAGAGGTTGATCTACTTGTAGGTATTCCCAGTTACAACAACGCAAAGACGATAGGCCATGTGGTGAGGGCTGTCCAGGCCGGTCTCACCAAGTACTTTCCTGATATGAGGTCTGTCCTTGTCAACTCCGATGGGGGTTCTACTGATGGCACGATGGATGTGGTGAAAGAGACGAGCATTGATCTCACCTCCATTCTCCTGCAGCATAGAGTGGGGAATCTCTATAAGATTGTTACTCCCTATGAAGGGGTGCCAGGGAAGGGAAGCGCCTTCAGGACGATATTTGAGATAGCAACAGCGCTAAAGGCGAAGGCATGTGCTGTGGTGGATGCCGACCTCAGGAGTATAACACCTGAATGGATAGAACTGCTCCTCAGACCAATCCTTGACAGGGGCTATCACTATGTTGCACCCTACTATCACAGGCACAAATACGATGGTACCATCACCAATACCATTGTCTATCCTCTAACAAGGGCCCTTTACGGTAAGAGGATCCGCCAGCCAATTGGTGGGGACTTCGGATTTTCAGGAGAACTGGCGGCATTTTATCTGACAAAGGACGTATGGAATACCGATGTCGCAAGATTCGGGATAGATATATGGATGACGACCACTGCTGTGGCCAATGGGTTTAAGGTCTGTCAGGCATTCCTTGGGGCAAAGATTCATGATCCCAAGGATCCGGGTACTGACCTGAGCGGAATGCTCCATCAGGTGGTGAGTTCTGTGTTCAGCCTTATGGAGGAGTATGAGCATGTCTGGAGCAAGGTCAGGGGTTCGGAGGCGGTTCCCACCTTTGGTTTTGTCTACACAGTGGGTCTGGAGCCGATCAAGGTGAACCTTGATGGTATGCTCCAGAAGTTCCGTCTCGGTGTCAAGGAACTGTCACAACTCTACGAGGCCTTCCTGCCAGGGGAGTTGATGTGGTTCTTAGAGGCCGAGGCTGATGCATCAAGGGAGGATTTCCGTTTCCCTGATGATGTCTGGGCCGAGATAATATACAGTTTTGCTGTAGCCTTCCACAGGCGACTGATGAGCCCTGAACATATAATCAAGTCCCTTACCCCACTTTATCTGGGTAAGGTGGCATCCTTTGTTATAGAGACCTGGGAGAGTAATGCCGATGAGGTGGAAAAGAGGCTGGATGACCTTTGTGTTGCCTTTGAGAATGAGAAGGAGTATCTAATGGAAAGATGGTTTGAAGAAGTAGGAGAGGAAAGGAGGGTAGCATGATTAGCGAACCCCTAAGGGATTTCTTCCAGAGGCTTCTTGATTTCCTGCCAAATCTACTCAGTTCAATAATAATACTTGCAATCGGCATAGGAGTAGGATTGCTTGTAAAGACAGGGCTGGAGAGACTCCTGAAATTTCTGCATACCGATAGGTTTTTTCAAAGGATCGGCCTGGCCGAGGCGATCACAAAGAGCGGTATAAAGGAGACCCCTACAGGTCTCATCTCAAAGACACTCTTTGGCCTCGTTGTCTTTGTCTTTGCGATAATGTCTCTGTATGCCCTGAAGATCCCTGCCGTGGAGAATCTCCTTCAGCAGTTCTTCCTCTACCTTCCCAATCTCTTTGTGGCGGTGATAGTACTGGGTGTTGGCTATGTCCTCAGCAACTTCTTTAGCAGGGCGGTCCTTATCGCGTCTGTGAATGCAGGCATCAGGTTCTCCCGGTGGCTCAGCAGGTTTGTTAAGACAGCAATACTGATCCTGACAATTACAATGGCCCTTGAGCAACTCGGTATAGGAAGGGACACTGTATTAATAGCCTTCAGTATACTGTTTGGTGGGATGGTCTTTGCACTTGCACTCGCCTTTGGTCTTGCCGGTAAGGATATGGCCAGGGAATTCCTTGAAAAGACGCTGAAGGGGGAGAGGGAAGATGAGGACGAATTAAAGCACCTTTAGATTTCTTCCAACACAGTAGTAGTTGAACCCCATCGCCTGCATCTTATCAGGCTCATATACATTCCTGAGGTCAAAGAAGTTGGGTTCCTTCATCAGTGATTTTAACTGCCTGAGGTCAAGGTTCCGAAATTGATTCCACTCTGTTACAAGGACCACCGCGTTTGCCCCCCTGACCGCCTGATACACGTCTTCTTCGTAACGGATTTGGGGAAAGACCTTTTTCATATCCTCCACAGCAGCAGGATCACAGCCACATACCCTTGCACCATCCCTGAGCAACTCACCGATTATATATATTGAAGGGGCATCTCTGATGTCATTAGTGTTCGGCTTAAAGGACAGCCCAAGGACAGCGATTTTTTTCCCTTTTAGAGGGGTCATGATGCTACGGATCCTCTCTACCATAATCCTCTTCTGCCGCTCATTCACCTCCACGGTTGCATTCACCAGTTTCATTTCGATTCCCTTTTCTTCGGCCAGTTTTATCAGTGCCCTTGTGTCCTTGGGGAAACAGGACCCGCCGAATCCTGGCCCTGGATGCAGAAACTTGGGCCCTATCCTCCTGTCCAGCCCCATAGCCTTGGCCACCACATGCACATCAGCACCCACCCTGTCACATAGCAGTGCGATCTCATTTATAAAGGATATCTTTGTTGCGAGGAAGGAGTTTGAGGCGTATTTTATCAGTTCGGCAGTCTCTATATTGGTAATCACAAAGGGGGTTTCAATGAGATAGAGTGGTCTGTATAGGTCCTTCAGTATCGCCACCGCCTGTTGACTTTCGGCACCTATTACAACCCTGTCAGGTCGCATAAAGTCCTCTAATGCTGAGCCCTCGCGTAGAAACTCAGGATTTGATGCCACGTCAAAGTCAATGTTTTCTTTCAGCCCCTCTTTTATCCACTCCTTCAATTTCCTACCGGTTCCCACAGGCACAGTGCTTTTGGTCACTATAACCTTATAACTGTCCATGTGTCTGGCTATCTCTCTGGCAACCTCCTTGATATAACTTAGGTCTGCTGATCCGTCTCCACGGGGCGGGGTACCTACTGCGATGAACACAACAAGTGATGACTCCACTGCATCCTTAATCCTGTTGCTGAACCGGAGCCTGCCGGCCTGCAGGTTTCTCTTTACTATATCCTCTAACCCGGGCTCATAAAAGGGGATTATACCCTTCTTCAGTTTGGCCACCTTCTGGCGGTCCTTATCCACACAGGTGACAAAGACTCCAAACTCGGAGAAACAGGCACCGGTTACAAGTCCAACGTATCCTGTACCTATAATCCCGATATGCATAGAGGTGTAATTTTAACAAAAGTTGTGGAGGCGGGGAAAGGTGATGGGATGAGGCAGGGTTCTTGAAAAAAAGGGACAAGTTAGGTTAAGGTATCTTGACTTATTTTGATTTTTAAATCTGAAGCGCGGAGGAGGCGAACCTATGAAGAAGAAATACGTCTATTTCTTTGGAGGCGGGAAGGCCGAAGGTAATGGTCAGATGAAGGACCTGCTCGGAGGTAAAGGGGCAGGACTTGCTGAGATGACAAACCTTGGGGTACCTGTGCCTCCAGGTTTTACAATTACCACTGAGGCCTGCAGAGAATACTTCAAAAATGGAGGTAAATATCCTGATGGTCTGTGGGATGAGGTCCTTGAGAACCTGAAAAGGGTGGAAGAACTGATGGGTCTGAAGTTTGGTGACCCTGAGAGACCTCTTCTGGTCTCTGTGAGGTCAGGTGCAAAGTTTTCAATGCCAGGGATGATGGATACGGTACTTAACCTTGGACTTAACGATAAAACCCTGCAGGGGTTGATAAAGATGACCGGCAATGAGAGGTTTGCCTATGATGCCTATAGAAGGTTTATCACAATGTTTTCCTCCATTGTGATGGGTATGGACAGGATGAAGTTTGAGGAGTTGCTGGAAAGGAAGAAGAGGGCAGCGGGGGTTGAGTATGACTCTGAACTGTCTGCCGAAGACCTGAAGGAACTGGTTGAGGAGTATAAAAAACTCTACAGAAAGACCCTTAAAAAACTGTTTCCTGAGGATCCCTATGAACAGTTGAAACTCGCCATAAATGCGGTATTCAATTCCTGGAATGGAGAGAGGGCAAAGACGTACAGGAGACTTCATGGTATACCCGATGACCTTGGCACTGCCGTGAATGTGGTTGCAATGGTCTTTGGCAACCTGGGTGAGAACTCTGGTACAGGGGTGGCCTTCACCAGAGACCCCTCCACCGGTGAAAACAGGCTATATGGGGAGTGTCTGATGAATGCCCAGGGAGAAGATGTGGTAGCCGGGATCAGGACACCACTGCCTGTGGAGGCCTTGAAAGATAAGGTCCCCGAGGCATACAACGAACTGATGAACATCTATAAGAAACTTGAGCAGCATTACAGGGATATGCTTGACCTGGAATTTACAATCCAGGAAGGAAAACTATACATGCTCCAGACACGGGTGGGCAAGAGGACTGCAAGGGCGGCCCTCAAGATTGCCATTGACATGGTCAATGAGGGCCTTATTACCAAGGAAGAGGCGATAATGAGAATAGATCCAGCCCAACTGGACCAACTCCTTCATCCGATGATTGACCCGAAGGCAAAGGTTAACAGAGTTGCAAAGGGACTGCCTGCCTCTCCCGGGGCTGCAGTTGGGAAGGCGGTCTTTACTGCCCCAGATGCTGAAAAATGGGCTGCCAGGGGTGAGAGGGTGATACTGGTGAGGCTCGAGACATCCCCTGAGGATATCGGTGGAATGCATGCCGCTGAGGGGATTCTCACTGCCAGAGGTGGTATGACCTCTCATGCCGCAGTGGTTGCCAGAGGCATGGGGAAGCCATGTGTTGCAGGATGTGGAGATATCAACATAAATGAGAAGGGCAGGTACTTTACAGTAAAAGGTTTTAAGGTGAAAGAGGGGGACTACATCACCATAGACGGTTCAACTGGAGATGTGATCCTTGGTAAGGTTCCTCTTGTTAAACCAGAGATGACCGGTGATTTTGCCACCTTTATGAAGTGGGTAGATGAGGTGAGGCCCCTGGGCGTGAGGACAAATGCAGACACCCCGAAGGATGCGAAGGTGGCCCGTGAGTTTGGTGCTGAGGGTATAGGACTGTGCAGGACAGAACATATGTTCTTTGAGGAGGACAGGATCAAGGCAGTAAGAGAGATGATACTCGCTGATGATGAAAAGGGCAGAAGAAAGGCCCTGAAGAAGATACTGCCCATGCAGAAGAAGGACTTCAAGAAGATATTTCAGGTGATGGAGGGGCTGCCTGTTACCATCAGGCTCCTGGATCCACCTCTGCATGAGTTCCTGCCACACACTGATAAGGAACTGAGAGAACTGGCAAAGGAGATGGGTGTACCATACAAGAGACTGAAAGAGCGGAATCAGGCCTTATTTGAGTTTAATCCGATGCTCGGCCACAGGGGTTGCCGACTCGGCATCACCTATCCAGAGATATATGAGATTCAGGTAAGGGCTATTATCGAGGCAGCCTGCGAACTGAAGAAAAAGGGAGTGGATGTAAAGCCAGAGATAATGATACCCCTCGTGAGCCACGTGAATGAGTTCAAGGTCCTTGAGCAGATGGTGAGGCAGACTGCTGAAGAGATAATGAACAGGAAGGGAGTCAGAGTGGAATACCTGGTGGGTACAATGGTGGAACTTCCGAGGGCAGCAATTACAGCAGATGAGATTGCCCAGTATGCAGAGTTCTTCTCCTTTGGGACAAACGATCTCACCCAGACAACGATGGGTCTAAGCCGGGACGACGCAGGTAAATTCCTGCCATACTATATCGAAAAGAAGATCTTTGAGGACGACCCCTTTGTGAGTATTGATGTGAATGGGGTAGGGGAACTTGTGAAGATAGGTATCCAGAAGGGGAGGCAGAGCAGACCAGATCTGAAGGTAGGTATATGTGGTGAACACGGTGGTGATCCAAGGTCTGTGGAGTTCTGTTATAAGGTTGGGATGGACTATGTCAGTTGCTCACCCTATAGGGTCCCGATTGCCAAACTTGCTGCTGCTCAGGCTGCACTGAAGGAGAAGACCGGTGACCTTACCAAATCCACCGTTTAGGAGGTGTCTATGAAGAATGGCATTATTATGACACTAATGGCCCTTTCCATCCTGTTCAGTGGTTGTGCCACAAAGGAGTATGTGGCGAAGCAGGTGGAACCGGTAAAGGAGAGGGTAACCGATCTGCAGAAGAGGGTAGATGCCCTTGAGGGGAAGGTATCCGAACTGGAAAGTAGGGTTAACTCCTTGGAGGGGCTCTCTGAGGATGTCCAGGCGATGAGAAAGGAACTGGAAAGGCTGAAGGATATGGTACATGAGACAAGAGAGACTGCTTTAAGGGCTGATGCCAAGGCAGATGAGGCGCTGAGGAAGGCCGAGAGCGCTATAAGGAGGGCCGAAGAGGCACTTAAGAGACACCTCAGAAAGTAGATTCATGTGCCCCGAAAGGGCTGGTCACTTTTCGGGGCACATGAATCAATTATGTTCAAGGGCAGAGGTTTCCGCCCCACAGACTCTTTGAGTTTGGGGAGGGAATTGCAGTTTTATATAGTGTCCGATCAGTGCTGTCCAAAATAACCTGCGATAGTATACACAGGCGGTGTGCCGAAGAAACAGAATTCAGGACACCTTTGAAAATAAACTCTCTCACATGCTGTCTTACTCCTGGAATAACACCCTGAACCTGAGCGTGCTTAACAGGTTAGTCTGCTTTAAAATTTGTCCGTTAATTCTGTTTCTGAGGCATACCGCCTGTGCCTCAATCCTTTTTTGGACAGATATGGTGTCCGATAGTTTTTTAATCAGCACAATATGAAGGGCTTTCACTTTATAAACGAAAATTCAATTCGTTCAAGCCTGGTCTTATTTGCTGGATACACGACACTACTGGTATTGCCCAAAACCCTAACGGCAAATGTTGGAGTCTCATATTGACAGGTAAAAATCGCTGAGATTATACTAAGACATGCATAAGGGCCTCACTTACAGGGATGCAGGGGTCGATATAGATGAGGCTGACAGACTTGTTGAAAAGATCCGAGACCTTGTCCATGCCACCTATCGTAAGGAGGTCCTTTCCGGGATAGGCCACTTCGGGGCCCTCTTTGAAATTGATCTTTCCAGATACAGAAGGCCGGTCCTTGTGAGCAGTACAGACGGGGTGGGGACAAAGTTAAAGATCGCCTTTATGGCCAACAGACACGACACAGTTGGGGTAGACCTTGTTGCAATGTGTGTGAACGACATCCTCACCCTTGGGGCAGAACCCCTTTTTTTTCTGGATTACTTTGCCACTGGAAGACTGGATATCAAGAAGGCAGAAGAGGTTATGAGAGGTATAGTCAGGGGGTGTAAAGAGGCGGGCTGTGCCCTTGTGGGTGGAGAGACCGCAGAACTGCCGGGCTTCTATGGTGAGGGAGAGTACGACCTCAGCGGGTTTGTTGTTGGAGTGGTTGAGAGGGAGAGGATAATTGATGGGAGCAGAGTTGAAGAGGGAGACATTGTGGTTGGACTTGCCTCAAGTGGACTCCACAGCAATGGGTATTCTCTGGCCAGGAAGGTCTTCTTTGAGATAGGAGGTTACAGCCTCACGACTGTTTTAGATGAGATAGGCAGGCCCCTGGGCGATGAACTGCTTGAACCAACGAGGATATATGTGAGGCCTGTGCAGAGGATACTGGACTCTGGGGTTCAGGTGAAGGCGATGGCCCATATCACAGGTGGTGGTATCCCTGGCAACCTCAGGAGGGTAATACCAGAGGGGCTTACTGCCAGGATTAAGAGGGGTTCATGGCCCGTCCCTCCTGTCTTTTCTGTGATCCAGACACTGGGAGGGATTGCTGAGGAGGAGATGTGGAGGACATTCAATCTCGGGATAGGGTATACTATTGTGGTTGCTGAAGATGAACAGGAGAAGGCCCTTTCTATACTTGAGAAAGAGGGACAGAGGGGTTACAGGATTGGCTGGATCGAAAAAGGGCAGGGAGGTGTGGAATATGAGCAGGACTAAGAGATTTATCAGGTTTTTATTTTCCCCTCTTACCATAATATTTGTGCCACACTCAACGAGACGTCCCCTCAGTGTAAGGATCCCAAAGGTTATTCCGATTGCCCTGTTGCTGGTATTAATCGGGTATACCATCTTTATCGCCTCTGTAGGGGTTACCACCAAGCAGTACTATGCATTGAAGGAGAAGATGGACTTTTACAGGGACCAGTTCCTTGAAATCACCGCCACGGTTAACTCCCTCAGACAGGCAGAGTCAGAATTCAAGAGGCTCTTTTCTCTCAACACAAAGGAGGAGATCTTTGAGAACCTCGATATCACCGATACGGGATCTATAGATATTGACCTGATCAAGCGTCAGATAGAACAGACGATGAACAGGGTGGGTGAGATAAGGGACTATCTCAGGCAGCAACGGGATATCTATTTTGCCACCCCCCAGGGTATGCCTGTGGATGCAGGATATGTGAGTTCTACCTTTGGCTGGAGAAGACATCCAAAGACCGGGAAGAAGATGTTTCATTCTGGTGTTGATGTTGCGGCCTGGCCAGGGACTCCGGTGCGGGCCACTGCCGACGGGATTGTAACCTTTGCAGGCTGGAGCGGGGGAAGCGGAAAACTGGTGGTGATTGAACACGGGTTCGGTTATACCACCTGCTATGCCCATAATAAGAGGATCGTGGTTAAGGTTGGTCAGGTGGTTAAAAGGGGTGATATTATAGCCTATGTTGGCTCTACAGGCAACACCACAGGCCCCCATGTACATTATGAGGTCTGGATAGACGGCAAACCTGTTAACCCAAAGTCATTTCTGGGGAGGTCAGATGTTGGGAAAGAAGGTAACAGACAGGGTTGAGACCCTTGTAGGGGTCAACACAAAGGTGAGGGGTGAAACAGAGGTGAAGGGGACCTTGAGGGTGGACGGTGAATTTGAGGGTAACATCAGGGCTGACTGGGTCATAATAGGTGAGACAGGCAGGGTTAAAGGAGACATCAGTGCAAAGGGGGTAATTGTTGGGGGGGAGATCCAGGGCAATATAAATGCAGATGAGGCGGTGGAGATAAGGGACAAGGGCAGGGTGCTTGGAGATGTGAGTACAAAGAAATTGACGATTGTAGAGGGTGGAATCTTTGAGGGCAGGTCTTTTATGATGGCCGAGAGAGAGTCAAAGATTGTAGACCTGCAGAAGAAAGAGCAGGGTTGAGACCATCCCGGAGGATATACCTTAAAACAACCCCCTTTCCTGAGGCACTCCGGAGATGGAATGCCTATATCTCAGGGCTTCCCAGGATACAGGAAGAGGAGGTTGAGGTAACAGAGTCACTTGGTCGGATAACCTCAAGACCTGTTGTGGCCCTTTCTTCCAATCCCTTCTATACATCCTCGGCAATGGATGGCTATGCCGTCAGGTTTGAAGACACCATAGGGGCCACAGAGGTGAATCCGAAGAGGCTGAGGCTCGGCAAAGAAGCGGTGGAGGTGAACACTGGAGATCCCCTGCCAGAGGGTTATAATGCTGTCGTGATGGTGGAGGATGTGACCAGAGAGGACCCTTTTATCCTGATATACTCACCTGTGGGCCCATATCAGAATGTGAGGGCAGTGGGTGAGGATATCGTCGAGAGCGAACTGATCCTGCCGGAGAGCCACAGGATCAGGCCTGTAGACATAGGTGCCATGATTGGAGGTGGTGTGAGAAGGGTATGGGTGAGGAGGAGACCGGTGGTGGGGCTGATCCCAACCGGTGGGGAGGTGGTGGAGCCATCAGAAGGGCCACAGATGGGTAAGATAGTGGATTTCAACAGTTATATGCTCGGGGCCATGATGACAGAGTGGGGGTGTGTGTATAAGAGGCGAAGGCCTGTTGAGGACCTTCCCCACCTCTTGGAGGAGGCCATCCTTGATATACTGCCCACAGTGGACGTTGTAGCGGTGATCGCGGGTTCTTCTGCAGGTAAAAGGGATGTGACACCAGAGGTGGTTGAGAGATTGGGGGAGGTGATCCTGCACGGGATAGGGATGAGACCCGGCAAGCCGGTACTGCTTGCAAGGGTTAAGGACAAACCCCTCATAGGGGTGCCGGGGTATCCTGTCAGCGCCTTCATCGTGGCAGAATACCTGCTGAAACCCCTAATTTTTCATCTTCTGGGACTTGACATAGAGGAACCCGAGGTCCTCCATGCGAAGATGTCCAGGCCGGTCAGTTCTCCTCTCGGTCAGATGGAGTTTCTCCGGGTGAAGGTCGGGCTGGTGAAGGATACATTTGTTGCCACACCTGTTGGGAGGGGTGCAGGTGCCCTGATGACCGTACAGAGGGCGGATGGGATAGTAGAGATACCCGAGGCAAGTGAGGGGATCGGTCAAGGGGTGACTGTCCCTGTTAGACTCCTACGGAGTAAAAGGGAGATTGAGGACACGGTGGTCTGTATCGGAAGCCATGACAACTGCCTGGATCTGCTCGCCAACTTCCTCAGAAAGAGGTATCCACGTTACAGCCTCTCCTCCGCCCATGTTGGCTCCATGGGGGGGTTGATTGCCATCAAAAGGGGTGAGACGCATATTGCGGGTACACATCTGCTGGATGAAGAGACCGGAGAGTATAATGTACCCTTTATAAAGAGACTTCTTGCAGATCTGCCCCTTAAGGTCTTCAATCTCCACTACAGGCTTCAGGGCTTCATGGTGAAGAGGGGTAACCCCAAAGGGATAAAGGGTGTGGAAGACCTGAAAAGGAATGATATCATATTTATAAATCGGCAGAGGGGCTCAGGTACACGGCTCCTTACCGACAAGATCCTGAGGGATGCAGGGATCTCTGCCACCGAGGTGAGGGGATACGACCGAGAGGAATACACCCATATGGGCGTTGCCTCCCAGGTCGCCTCAGGTACTGCTGATGTGGGGATTGGGATACTCACTGCGGCCAGGGCACTCGGCCTTGATTTCATCCCTGTTGCAAAAGAGCGTTACGATATAGTGGTACCTGAATACGCCCTCAACCAGGACAACGTAATGGCCCTGCTTGATATCATCAAAGGGGATGATGAGTTCAAGAGGGCAGTGGAGGAACTCGGTGGATACGATACCTCCGAAATGGGCAGATTGGTATACGAGCAGTGAGCCGGCCCCTCGCCTTTGTCAGAGAATTGGTCCTGCCTGTACCAGGCCCTGAAGACAAGAGGGCCGACCTTGAGAGGCTTTTGGACACCCTCGACCTGGAGCCGATAGTTGTCCCTCTGAGAGTCCTGCGTGCTCTGCCCGATACAGTCAGACAGAGGGAGTATAAGATCAACCCGGTCATCGGGGTTACTGAAGATGGCTACAGCCTCATCTCTGTTCATACTGACTCATGTGTCTTTGGTGTGGCCATTGACATCGGTACCACCAACATGGTGGCCTCCCTCTGGGACCTCAGCCGGTCCAGGAGACTGGGTCATCTCGGTCTCACCAATCCTCAATCCATACTTGGAGCAGATCTGTTAAGCAGAATACACCACTGTATGCTTCACAGAGACAGCCTGCCTCATAGACTTCTCATTGAAGGAGTAAATACCCTTCTGGAGAGACTCACAGAGGCTTCAGGTCTCCGACCCTCTCAGGTCCATGCCTGCTGTATTGCCACCAATACAGTAATGAGCCACTTTCTCCTTGACCTTGACGTGGCTCACATACCGGTTGAGCCCTATGTGCCAGTGGTTCACCGGCCCGGGGTTCGTCTGGCAGAGGAGATAGGGCTTAAGATAAATCCATCTTCAGTGGTATACATATTCCCAAATGCTGGCAGTTATGTGGGGGGTGACATCCTTTCAGGCATCATAGCCACAGGGATACACAGGTCAGAGGAGACCTCGGTGCTGATTGATGTCGGCACCAATGCAGAGGTTGTGGTGGGCAACAGGGACTGGCTCCTTGTGGGGGCAGGGGCAGCAGGGCCTGCCCTTGAGGAGGGTGTCCTTGCCTCTGGAATGAGGGCAGAGGAAGGGGCGATCTACAGGGTGGACATAGGAGATGATGGTGTAAGGTTCAGGACAATCGGAGACTCTCCCCCAAAGGGGATCTGTGGGTCAGGTGTTGTGGATCTGATTGCAGAACTATACAGGACAGGCAGGATTGATCCCTTTGGCAGGTTCACTGAAAAGACAGAGGTGGTAATAAGGGATGGGGAGAGGTTCTTTCAGATCTGTGGTTCCCGAGGGGGGCTCATAGGGGTGAGTGAAAGGGAGATAGAAAACTTTCTCCGCTCTAAGGCAGCCCTCTACACGACACTCAGGGTGTTACTTGAAGGGGTGGGACTGAACTTTTCAGATATAAAGACCTATTACATCGCTGGTGCACTTGGCAGTGGTGTGAGGGTGGAGAAGGCTCAACTGCTCGGGATGCTCCCCGGGGTGCCCTCAGAGAGGTTTGTGGCCATGGGTAACACCTCGCTGAAAGGTGCTGAGAAGGTCCTTCAGGACAGCGCCCTTCTGACAGAGGTGAAGGAGGTCCTCTCCAAGGTCACCTACCGTGAGATGAATGCAGAACCAATGTTTATGAACTACTTCCCCTCAGCGATTCCGATACCCCCCTCTGCCACACAGAGTATCTGATTTTGTGTGACCCCTGCTGCCAACTATGGTTTTGACCGAAAGTCTGACGGAAAGTTGGATCAGATTTCACTGAAGGTCAACCGGTAAAAAAGGAGTGAGTTTCAATAAATGGCATGGTACAGGGCAGAAGGGGTATAATAGATAACAATTCCAAAAATTCAGGGAGGTGGGTAATGAATGTAGAGGTGAAGTGGGTTGATGGTCTCAGGTTTGTTGCAGACGGCACCTCGGGACACAGTGTTGTTATGGATGGTGATCCTGAGGTGGGTGGTGCAGACACTGCAGCCAGACCGACAGAACTTGTCCTGATGGGGCTTGGAGGCTGCACCGGGATGGATGTAATCTCCATCCTTAAAAAGAAGAAACAGAGGGTCACGGCCTTAGAGATAAATATAGTGGGAAAGAGGGCAGAGACACACCCCAAGAAATTTACTGAGATAACGATCGAGTATGTGGTCAAAGGTGTGGGTGTTTCTGAAGAGGCTGTGAAGAGGTCAGTTGAACTCTCAATGCAGAAGTACTGCTCTGTAAAGGCCACACTCGAAGGTGTGGCCAAGATAAACTACTCCTACAGGATTGTAGAGGAAGGAGAGGAGAATGGATGATATTATTATGAGACTCAGTAAATCGCCTTATGCCCCAGTGAAGATGTCCCTGGATAGTGAGTTTTCCTTTATGTGTCACAGGGGTCTCGAGTGTTTTACCGAGTGCTGTGGGAAGATAGACATCTTTCTCACGCCATATGATATCGTGAGGTTGAAGAGGAGGCTCAGGACCTCTTCGGAGGAGTTTATATCAAGGTACACAACCGTAGCCGAACTGAAGGAGACCAGGTTACCCCTGCTGATGCTCAGGATGGCGGACAACGGCAGATGTCCCTTTGTGACAGAGGATGGCTGCACCATATATACCGACAGGCCTGTGGTATGCAGGTACTATCCCATCGGGTTTGGTCTCATGAAGTCAAATCATATCGGAGAAGGTGACTTCTTCTTTCCCATAAAGGAGTCGTTCTGTCTCGGATACAGAGAGGAGAAGAGGTGGACTGTCAGGCAATGGAGGCTCTCTCAGGAGATAAACATATACGATGATGTGAACAAGTTCTGGTTTGATATAATCCTGAGTAAGAAGGCAATGGCCCCCAAACTCGTACCGGATGAAAAGAGCCAGAGGCTCTTTCTCCTCTGCAGTTATGATATTGACAGTTTCAGGAGGTTTGTCTTTGAGAGCAGGTTTCTTAAGGCCTATGTGGTGGACACAGATACCATAAAGAAGATAAAGGAGGACGAGGTGGAGTTATTGAAGTTTGGACATAGATGGCTCCGGGGTGTCCTCTTTGGGAATCCTGAATATCCGAAGAGGGAGCAGGGATAATCATGCTGGTGGTGATGCATCAATGGGCCACTGAGGAACATATCCATAGGGTGAAGGAGGTTATTGAGTCGATGGGGCTTAAGCCTGTGGTCATACCAGGCTCAGAGAGGACAGCCATAGGGGTGATAGGCAATCAGGGCTGGATAGATGATACCCCGCTTATGCAACTGGAGGGTATAAGGGAGATTATCCATGTTACAAAGCCCTACAAACTGGTGAGCAGGGACTTTCACCCCTCGGATACCCTTGTGAGGGTTGGTGAGGTCTGCATAGGTAGAGACTTTGTTGTGATAGCAGGCCCCTGTGCTGTGGAGGACAGAGACCAGATATGGACTGTGGCATCAACACTGAATGACCTCGGGGTGAAGGTCCTGAGGGCAGGTGCGTTCAAACCGAGGACGTCCCCTCACAGTTTTCAGGGCCTCGGCAGGGAAGGTTTGCGGTTGCTGAAGGAGGTGAAAGGGGCCTTTGGCCTTAAGGTGATAACCGAGGTGATGAACCCCGGACATCTGGAGGAGATACTGGATGTAGCTGATATACTCCAGATCGGGGCGAGAAATATGCAGAACTTTGAACTCCTCAAGGAGGTGGGGAGGGTGACAAGACCGGTGCTCCTGAAGAGGGGGCTGGCGGCCACCCTGGATGAATGGCTCGCCTCTGCAGAGTATATATTGCTTGAGGGTAACAGCGAGGTGATCCTCTGCGAAAGGGGAATAAGGACCTTTGAGAAGGCGACCCGGAATACTGCTGACCTGTCTGTGATACCACTGGTGAAGGAACTTTCCCACCTTCCTGTGGTATTTGACCCGAGCCATGCTACCGGCCGGAGAGGCCTGGTTAGACCGATGGCACTTGCCGCCGTTGTTGCAGGTGCAGACGGTGTGATGATAGAGGTGCATCCCGAACCGGAAAGGGCGCTGTCAGATGGTCAGCAGTCACTCAATCTGGAGGAGTTCAGATCGCTCTACAGGGAGATAACAGCACTTGTGGAGTTTGTACATGCTCTCGATCTCAAGAGAGATCAGGGCATCCTCCAAACAGAGGGGTGAACTCATCACTCAGAGATCTTCAGTGTTTTACGGAGTTCCTTAGACAGCATATTAATAGCACTTCCAAGCCCTTTCTGTGGTGGAAGGCATCTTCCAGACAGACACACATGAAAGAGTGGTTCATCTGTGAGGGGGAGTTCTGTTAGTGCTGGTGACACGGAGAGGAGGGCCTTTTTGTTTTCCCCGGTCTTCAGGCTCAAACTCAGGAGGGGTTGACTGCTGCCATAAAGTTCCTTCAGTGTGGTTTTTAGTGCCTTCCGGGTTCTGGCACTGATTCTCAGGAGGGGTGTGCCAGCCAGGTGGTAAAGGAGACTGTAAAGCATAAAGGGGAAGCCGTGGGGTGTCTCTTCCATCTGTGCCGAGAAGGCAGAGAGTATCCCCTCTGCGGCATCCCTGTAAGATACCTCACCTGTAAGTGCAGAGAGTTTCAGTAATCCGAGGGATGCGACGGAGTTTCCTGATGGCAGGGCACCGTCAAGTCCCTCAATTGGTCTCAGAGGCAGTGACGGATCAGGGGTGCAGAGGTAGAGTCCCCCTCTGTCTGAACCATACACCATGAGCATCTCATCCGCCAAGTCCCTTGCGATTCTGAGATCTTCTGGTTCAAAGAGGCTCTCGTAGAGTTCCAGGAGTGCCCATACTGTGTAGGCATAGTCATCAAGGAACCTCTCTCCTCTTCTCCTCCCATTCACCATACAGTGGTAAAGCCTGGCGCCATCCGACATCTCCTTCAGGATGAACTCCTTTGTCCTGAGGGCGGTGTGCAGGTACTCTTCTTCTCCAAAGGCCCTGTAGGCCTTCAATAATCCAGCAATGAGGAGAGAGTTCTGGTCAGTAAGGACCTTTTCATCCCTGAAGGGACGAGGTCTGTCATTTCTTTTGTGATGCAGGGCCTCAAGGCAGGTGTCTACAAAGGCCCTGAGCCTGGCCTCAGGGATACCCTCCCTGCGGGAGACCTCCTGAAGGGGTTCTCCCATATACAGGATGTTGTTTCCGGTAAGTATACCTGTCGCCTCCTCACGAAAGTTCCCCTCTTCTTTGATGTTAAAGACCCTGCAGAAGAGTTCACCCCTTTCCAGGCCAAGTAGATCAATAATCTCCTCCTTCCTCCACAGGTAGAATCCCCCCTCACGTTCTCCTGTATCAGCATCAAGGGCCGTATAGAAGGCACCCTCTTCTGAGGCCATCTCTGACTTCAAGAAATCGATTGTCCTCTTCACAACCCTTTCATAGAGGTTGTTCTTTGTGATCATATAGACTGTTGAGTATGTATATAAAAGAAGGGCCTGGTCATAGAGCATCTTTTCAAAATGTGGCAGTAACCACTTCTGGTCAGTACTGTATCTATGAAAGCCGCCTCCAATGTGGTCATAGATCCCGCCCAATGCCATCCTGACAAGGGTGTGCTCTACCATCTGGAGCACCTCGGGTTCACCAGAGACATGGTACCAGGCAAGCAGAAACAGGAGGTTATGGGGTGTGGGAAACTTCGGGGCTGTCCCAAACCCTCCAAATGCTGGATCATAGAGCCTTCTGAACCTCTCAACACCCCTGGTGACCAGTTTTAAAGAGAGGTCTCCCTTCAAACTGTCCGGGGTGGTCAACTGTTCAAGAACTGCCTTGATCCTCTTTGCCTCCCTCACCACAACCGAGGCGTCCCTTGACCAGAGTTCCCATATCTTCACAAGCAGTTCCTTCAGTCCCGGCACACCATGCCGCTCCTCAGGGGGCAGATAGGTGAAGGCATAAAAGGGCTCCCTCTCAGGTGTTAACAAGACATTCAGGGGCCAGCCTCCTCTACCAGTAAGGGCATGGCAGTATGTCATGTAGATATGGTCAATATCGGGCCTCTCCTCCCTGTCAACCTTGACGCAGACGAAATACCGGTTCAGGACCTCTGCCACTTCAGGGTTCTTGAAGGACTCCCTCTGCATCACGTGACACCAGTGACATGAGGAGTAGCCGATAGAGAGGAACACAGGTCTCTGTAGAGAGGATGCCAATGAGAAGGCCTCTTCTGACCAGGGATACCACTCTACAGGGTCAGAGGCATGCTGTCTCAGATAGGGACTCTTTTCATCCTTTAACCTGTTCACTCAGTATCCTTCAAAGATATCATAGCCCCTCAGAAGAAGCCCTGTTTCAGCCTCCTCATCGGCTATCATCTGGGCTATGGTCTTTCTGTACTTCTGGAAGTAGCAGAGCCTCCGTCGGAGGTCTCTCTCCAGTTCTGCCAGTTGCTGATAAAAGGGTGTCCTGTCAAGTAGAGGGGCCTGGGTTTTCTGTTTATTCAGCCTCCAGCAACCTGGAAACTGTATCTCGCCCTTCGGACCCTTCAGTACACCAGGCACCCCATAAACACGACAGGCCATTGGTCTGTATCTGTAAAGTATACACCTGGCATCAAAGTTAAGGGGACAAAAGAGTTTCAGGTTTTCTTCTGGCCTGGAGGTCTTTGAATAGGCCAGATTGTACTCAGAGGCCCTCCTGACTATCTCCTTCTTCAGATCTTCAGGAAGTCTCCTGAACCCCTCCATGAGATAGATCTGCTCTACAAGCGTGAAATGTAGAAATACCCTCTGGCAGCAGTTGTCTTCACAGCCCTCACAGGTGAGTCCCCAGGCCCTGGCTACCTCAGAATATCTGGTATCCAGGTCAGTATAGATCGCCTCGAGTCTTTCCAGATATTCCCTTGCCTCTACAGTGGGCATGACTACAGATAACTGAGCAGGCTTCTGTCATAGATCATCTCGGCCACTGTCTTACGAAACCTGAGCATGTAATCCATCTCCGTCCTGAGACGCGATTCAAGGGTTGCAATCCTTGTAAAGTAAGGTGTCCTGTCTATCAAGAGGTCTTCTCTCCTCTGGTGCAGGGACTGAAACCTGTTGCATCCTTCAAACACCTGCCTGCCCTTTCTTGGATGTCTGAGAATACCCGGCAGGCCGTGTACCCTGCAGATCAGAGGTCTGTGCTGATATACAGTACAGAGCCCGTCCTGGTTTAAGGGACACATAAGTCTTATCTCCGTTTCCTTCTGGCGGTATCTATTCAACTGGTCAATATAGGCCTTTGCCCTCCTGAGACTCTCTTCCTGCTGTTTCTGGGGGAGGCGATCGAAACCCTCAAGGAGTGCAAAGTATTCGATAAGGGTGTAATGGTAAAAGACGGTCTGGCAGCAGTTGTCCTCACAGCCCTCACAACTAAAACCATAAATTGAGGCGACCTCCTGATACCTCTCATCTATCTGGCGGTATATCTCGTAGAGTTCCTCCAGATACCTGCTTGCATCGAACTCCCTCTTTGGTCCCTGCGTCTCTGTTTGCATTATTTACCTCCTTTCATAGACCTCAAGGAGCCCCTCAACTGGATCTACTATCAACCTGCCGCTGTCAAGGTCTATCTCCTTAATAAACTTATCCACAGCAGGCACAAGGTATTCTATCTCATTTCTCACTACGAGGACATCATTTGCCCCTGTCTCTATTATCTCTTCCACCCTCCCTATGTATCTGCCCTCAACGGTATACACCCTCAGCCCTATAATCTGGTAGTGGTAATAACTGCCCTCTGGTGGAGGGGGTGACTCCTCAATGGGTATCTTTAAATCCTTTCCCCTTAGGGACTCTGCCGTGGTCCTGTCATCAATGCCACTGAATTTCAAAAGGACCATCTCTCTGTAGGGTTTCACATACTCAATCGGAAGAGATGCCCTCTGCCCTTTCAACTCGGTGTAAACCCTCCTCACCTGTTCAAATCTCTTTATGGAGAAGGTGAGGGGAAGGACCTTCACCTCACCCCTTATCCCCTTCGGACCGAGTATCCTGCCTATCACAACCTCCTGTCTTTCCATCTTAAGGATATTATAACAGGAGTCTTTATCTTTGTGTGAGTGCAGTGGTGTCCGGTATCCAGACCATATATGAAGGACTTGAACGAATTTTCGTCCACGGCACTTGTGGTGTCGCTGAAATCCTGATTTTTCGGCAAGGGTTCCCAGGAAAATCGTGGATTTTCCTGGGCCAAGTTCCTGCCACCTTTCAAAGTTTTGATTGAAATTCCATCGGCAATTTAGGGATTCACCTTGTTTTGGATAGATATGGTATTATACATACATAAAAAGGGGGTCTCAAGTCTGTGGTTGACATTTCTATTTATATTCTGATATATTGATAAGTTACAAGAGAAGTCTGTTCTTTGAATACTTGTGAGGAGAGGTTCCCGAGTGGCCAAAGGGGGCAGGCTGTAAACCTGCTGGCTCCGCCTTCGGAGGTTCGAATCCTCCCCTCTCCACCATAACGGAGGTCAGAGGCAAGAACTCAGGAGTTTGATATCTGATTTCCTGTTTCTGACCTCCGGAAGCGGGAATAGCTCAGTGGTAGAGCGTCGGCCTTCCAAGCCGAGGGTCGCGGGTTCGAATCCCGTTTCCCGCTCCATGGAAATCGGAGGTCGGATGTCGGGTAGCAGAAATTGGAGACAGGGAGGTTGAAGGCGCGGTGGGTGGGAATGTTGGATTAAAGGACGGATTTCTGGTGTCCGATATCTGACTTTCGATTTCCGTGTATGAGCCCATGTAGCTCAGTAGGTAGAGCACGTCCTTGGTAAGGACGAGGTCACCGGTTCGATCCCGGTCATGGGCTCCATTTTCATAATTTTAATCTAAGGAGGAGTTATGGCGAAGGCAAAGTTTGAGAGGACGAAGCCTCATGTAAATGTAGGGACTATAGGGCATGTAGATCATGGCAAGACGACGCTGACGGCGGCTATAACGA
>WGER01000001.1 GCA_015492645.1 Nitrospirota bacterium | reverse complement strand
GGCATCTTTATATCCATCACAACCACCTCTGGTCTCATCTCTTTAACCATCTCCACCCCCTCAAGGCCATTACTGGCCTCTCTTATCTCCTCTACTTCCGGTATATCCTTCAGAAAATCCACGAGGGTTTTTCTGAAATACTCATGGTCATCAACAACCACTATTTTCAAGCCTGTAACCCCATAATATAATGAAGTTTCCAGCCCCTGAATACTCCCCTAAGTAAATAAAACCCATGAATCTGAACTTCTCATTATGCTGAAAAGGTTTCTTATATTTTCAGAATTTCTACTGGCAAATGTCTATCAGGGGAAACCAGTATTTTTGTAAAGGAATTCATGTATACAGAAGTGTAAGGTTAAGGTATATTCACTATCCCTGCCTTTATTGCATACCTGATCAGCTCTGCAACATTTTTAACCCCGAGTTTCTCCATTATCCTTGCCCTGTGGGTCTCCACCGTCTTTATGCTTATACACAACTGGTCTGCAATCTCCCTGCTGGTGAGGCCCTCTGCTATAAGAGCTACTATCTCCTTCTCTCTCTCAGTAAGAGGAGACACAGAGAAAGAAGGTGTTCTCGGCACAGAGACTTCCTCTATTAACAACGAGGGACTTATATATCTTTTTCCTTCCCCCACTGCCTTAATAGCATAGAGAAGGTCTTCAAAGGCATCATCTTTAAGGAGATAGGCATCAACCCCTATATCCTTAAGATGGTTTAGTATTTCAGAATATCTGTGCATACTGAGAAGGATTATCTTACACTTCCTGTCCTTCTGCCTTATCCGTTTTACCACCTCTATCCCGTCTATATCAGGAAGGGAGATATCCATAATAATCACATCAGGAGCAAGATCTTCTGCAAGTTTGACAGAGGCAACACCTGAGCCTGTCTCTGCAACCACTTCATACCCCTCCTGGGTCTGAATCTGTCCCACAATACACTGTCTGAATATGGTATGGTCATCTACAACCAGTATTTTTATCATCTGTAGGGAACCTCTACAATAATAGTGGTGCCTCTGCCTTTTGAACTCTGTATCCTGAGTAAACCTTCCATAAGGTCAGCCCTTTCTGCCATTGTAGATAGTCCAATCCCTCTGTTTTCTGTACTCTTCAGTTCAAATCCCCTGCCATTGTCTCTTATCTGCATAATTAGCAATGTGGGTGTCTGCTTCACAGAGACCTCCACCTTATCTGCACCTGAATGTCTGGCAACATTACTCAGTGCCTCCTGAAATACCCTGAATAGGTTCTCTTCTATCATTGAAGGAGGACGGGCTCTAATATCCACTTTTATCTCAACATTTATACCTGTCTTTTTCACAAATCTCTTACTGAATAGTTTCAGTGCAGTCCCTAATCCCATCTCTGCAAGCATGGCCGGTCTGAGCCCCATTGATATCTCCCTCAGTTCTTCAATACTCCTGTCAATCTCCGTAACAATTGAGCCAATCTCTCTGTCCTGTAACTTCTGGTTGACCCTCTGGAGGTTAAACTTTACTGCAAGTAAGGTCTGTCCAAGACTGTCATGAAGCTCCCTTGCAAGGCGCTTCCGCTCTTCCTCATGAGCAGCAAGTATCTTTGATGCCAGCAGATGCATCCTATCCCGTGTCTGGATAAACCTTGCGATCATCCCGTACATAATACATAATAAAAAGAAAACCATTCCATAATCCCATGGATAAAGGGGATAGGAGACCTTTTCCAATCCCAGATGAAAGAATGTAGTAAAGTCTCCAGTAAGAGATGCAATAACAAATCCCGTGATACCAATCAGGATAGGTCCACTTTTAGGCCTGTCTTTTCTGTAAGCCCTTATAATAAGAATAAGAATTGTCACCGTATAAACAGGCAAGATATAACCAATCCAGAGCAACATAAAAAAGGGAAATGTATTAAAGGAAAAGATAAAGAAGGCTATAATTGATATTAAAACAGTGGAGCATGCAATAATCTTATAAAAAAGACGAAAGGGATTGTTAAAGAATTTCAGGACAAAAATGAGAAGCCCAACAGGAAAGATTCCCATAAGTGAGATATCAAGTCTTTGAATTATGGGATTTTTAAGACCTGTCTGGTAAAAGACAAGACTCTCTAAGAGGAAGATTCCTCCATAAATAAACAATAAAAAAGCAAAATATATGCTTTCCCTTACCCCTTTAATATAGAGAAAAAGGGATGCCAAAAGAAACAATCCTATAAGAGACAGCATCGCAATTTCTGATGCCTTAATCACCACCTGTCTGTCTGTCCTCTCTACAAGAAGGTCTCTGTAGTCACTAATTAGGATATCCCTTCCTACTATTCCACCATCAAAAAAGAGATTCATCACCCTCACAGCAAGGATATTTGGCCTATCATATTTCAATAATCTCTCTGGTATCCTATAGACTCTTTTAATATAAGGAGGCAGTACAAAATTATTACCAATCCTTCCCTCTCCACCTATCTTCACCCCGTTCAGATACACCTCATCCACATCACCTATTATTCCGAGCTGTACCGCAGGTTGGGGGATTCTGAATCCCTGAGGCAGATTGAAATGTATTCTATACCATCCAATACCTCTTAAAGGCCTTACACCTTGTGAACGCCAGTTACCGGGGACCTCTATAAGCCGCCAGGAAGAATCATCATACTCAGGGGCTGCCCAGGTGGGATCATCTCCCATGGAAAATCTATGCTTTCCATTAAGCACAACAGAAGAAGATATTAAAGGAGCAGCAGAGGCAGGAACTGATAATAAAATTACTATCATCAGACTCACACCCCTCATCCGCATGCTTTAATTTTATCCCAATTCAACAATAATTCTCAAAAAATGCACTGAACTCACTGTTTTGCCCTTTGACTCCGGTCAAACACTATATAGAGGTGACAGGGGTTCCTGCCCGGGAAAATCAGAGATTTTTCAGGGTCTGAGTTCCTGCATAAAAACAGTCATTCCTAACGACAAATTCGGGCCCCCAGATTTCCCGTTAGACTTTCGGTCAAAACTACAGTAAGCGGCAGGAGACTCCTCACAAAATCAGAGATTTTGCGGGAAACCACAGACGCAAAACTGGCCAGGTGTAAAGGGAGAGAGGATGATCATACAAGGCCCAAAATCGCCTCTTTGAGGACCGTGGTAAGGATGGGGATATCTCCACTGCTTACCGTCCTTAAGTCAAAGAGTAAACGGTCCTCCTTTACCCTGCACAAAACCGGTGGGGTGGTATCTCTCAGTTTCTCTTCCAGAACCTCAGCACCGAGCCCCTTCACCCTGAGGCTCACCACATAGGTGGGAAGATCAACCCCTGGAAGAGAGCCCCCACCCGCTTGAGAGGACTCCTTAACTATGCTAACTTCCACCTCCGGATGTAAGGTCCTGATGGTCTTGAGTAACCGCCTGGCCCTTTTCCGTATCTCTTCTTCAGGTTCAAGGAGCATCCTGAGAACCGGTATCTCCTGCAGGGCGGTCTCCTCATCTCTGTACAGATGAAGTACAGACTCCAGTGCAGCAAGGGTGAGTTTATCGATCCTTACAGCCCTTGTGAGGGGGTGTTTTGAGATCTCCTCTATGAGATGGCCCCTGCCAAGGATGATGCCTGCCTGAGGGCCTCCAAGGAGTTTGTCTCCACTGAAGGTTACAATGTCAACGCCCTCTTCTATCACTTCTCCTACAACTGGTTCCCCCCGGATGCCGTATTTCTGGAGGTCTACGAGTGAACCACTGCCCAGGTCAAACATCACCGGGATCCCCCTCTGTCTGCCCAGTGAGACGAGTTCCCTCACAGAGACCTCCTCTGTAAATCCAACAATCCTGAAGTTTGACCGGTGTACCTTCAGTAGGAGGGCGGTGTTTTCTGTAATCGCCTCCTCATAATCCCTCAGTCGGGTCTTGTTTGTTGTGCCCACCTCCTTAAGGATCGCACCGCTCTGTCTCATTACATCAGGTATCCTGAAGGCCCCTCCTATCTCCACCAGTTCTCCCCTTGACACCACCACCTCCCTCTGTCTGGCAAGGGCACTGAGACAGAGCAGTACTGCCGATGCGTTGTTATTAACCACCAGGGCATCCTCTGCCCCTGTAAGTTCCCTCAGGATATCCCTCACATGGGTGTACCTCTTTCCTCTTGTCCCCTTCTGAAGGTCAAACTCCAGGTTACAATATCCTCCCGCCACCTCCACTATATTTACAAGGGCCTTTACAGGGATCGGGGCCCTGCCGAGATTTGTGTGAATGACCACACCTGTTGCATTTATCACCCTCCTGAGGCTCTTCTGTGTCAGATGTCTTAACCTCTCTCCTATCCTGTGGTGGATATCCTGGTTAGTAAATCCCTCCTTCCCTGCAAGGACCTCTCTCCTCACTTCATCCACAGCCTCTCTTATAGCCCTCACCACGACCGCCCTTGGATAATCCCTCAGCACAGGTTGAATCTCTTCAGAATTCAATATATCATTAACGGATGGCAACTGCCTGAGTATGCTCTGTCTTTCGTCCATCCTGCTCATGGCCTCCTTCCAGACAATAAGGGGTCTTCAACACCGGCCTCTCTGAATCCCTTCTGTCTGAACAGACAACTATCACACTTTTGACAGGGGAGTCCTTCAGGGGTTGGATCATAGCAACTCCAGGTGAGAGAGTAGTCCACCCCGAGTTCAATCCCCTTTTTTATTATCTCTGCCTTTGTGAGATACAGCAGAGGGGCCCTTATCCGGAATCTCAGACCTCCCTCAACAGATGCCTTTGTGGCGAGATTTGCCATCTCTTCAAAGGCCTTCAGGTACTCTGGTCTACAGTCGGGATATCCGCTGAAATCAACAGCATTTGCACCTATGAAGATATCACCGGCATACAGGACCTCTGCCCAGGCAAGGGCAAACGACAGAAAGATGGTATTTCTCGCAGGCACATAGGTTGCGGGGATACCCTCACCATGATGATCCTTCGGGATCTCTATTGTCTTATCGGTGAGGGCCGAGCCTCCTATCTCTCTCATATCAAAATTGATTATAAGGTGTCTCTTCACGCCCATCTGTTCTGCCACACGCCTGGCGGCCTCGATCTCCCTTTTGTGTCTCTGGTGATAATTAAAGGTGAGGGCATAACAGTCGTATCCATCGGCCATGGCCACTGCAAGGGTCGTGGTAGAATCAACACCACCGCTCAGCAGCACGACGGCCCTCCTTACCCCTGTCTCTTTGTGTTTGTGAGGTTCAGTATATGTCATCTCCAGTGCCTTCCACACCGTCAGGTCCTTTACTGAAGATGAGATACCCGTCTGCCAGTGGTCTGTACACATAGGGCCTGCCCCAGGGGTCTGTCAGTTTTATATCTACATCTTCAGGGACCCTGCCATAGGTGAGTCTGTAGGACTCTATTCTGAGTCTTAATCGCTCCAACGCCGTAGAGGCATCCATCTGTTTACTGATTTTGCCAATACCCCGTATTCCATTTACTGCTGTGATGGCCAGCAGTATCACCACCACAAGACCGAACAGGTAATGCAGAGGAGGGTACCTTCTGGAGGGTACCTTTTTCTGGACAACCTCTACTTCTTCTGTCTCCTCCACAGGTTCGATCACGCCCTTTTCCATTAAAGATACAAATGCCTTCAGTGTCTCAAGTTCCGTCTCCCCCACCAGATCAATTATGGTGGACACATCGGTCTGTCCATCCACCTCTTGGAGTATCCTCTCCTCTAAAGGAGTAAATTCATATGTTACCTCCTGTTCCTTCCTCTTGAATACACTATCAGGACTTATGAGTCCCTCTATTACCGACCATTCATCAACCCTCCTGAGCCCCTCCATTAGCACGTGCTGTGTATCTATGGTGATATCAGGCTCCTTTGAGATCTGCAGTGGTTTAAAAAGATAGGTACCCTCATTCCATGAGAAAATCTGAACAACCTGGTCAATTATCTGGTTCTTTAAGGCCTCCTGAAGGGCATCCCTGTCTATATAACCCTTCTGTATGAGAAGGTCACCGATCGTCTCTTTGGTCCTTTTCTGCTCTTCAAGTACACTCTGCAGCACCTCCTCGGTGATAAGGTTCTTCTTTAAAAGGATGTGGCCGAGTTTCTTGTCCTCAGGCCTCCTTGATGAGGTGGCAGAGACGATGTTACCCCGGTAGAAGTGGATCCTCACCTGATCGAATCTGCCAGTTACGATGAGGACTCCCGTCTTCTTCTGAAAGTATATCAATTGAAGGATATCTGCTACACCGAACTCACTTATGGACCCCTCAAGAGCGGCCATCTACAGGGCTCCTCTCTTCAGTTTCTTCATGGACATCCTCCAGGTATATACATATATTATAAAGGCAAAGAGGCCTGCTGCATAAACCATCGGGGTAAGCGAGGCAGAGACGAGATTGACCCTGAACAACAGGCAGAGGCCTGTGAGGGAAAGGGAAAAGATAAAGAGCCAACTCAATATCAATCCCTTCAATGGATATCTATCAATAAGGGCGATGGGGGGTATAATCCATGAAAAGATATAGAGGACAGAGCGCCTCATCCTCTGAAAGTTGTAGGCCCTCCATAGATGCTGAATCCTCTCTGATGAGGGCATCTCAAAAGAGACCATTGTCCTGTAGCAGGTGGTACAGATGGAGCCTGTATGCAGACGATGTTCACAGGTCCGGCAGTATACCCTCCCACATTTTCTACACCTCTGGGGGAGCACCTTGCTCCTGTTATGCAGTACGAAGGCGGCAGATGTTATTATCAGGGTGAGGACCTGCAATATGATTGAACCGGGGATTGCATCTCTCCACAACCCCTTTAATAGATATCCATAGAGTTCTCGAGTATTGAGCCTCTCATTCATTAATACCGGTATACCCCTCTGTCTCTGAATTCTCCTCAAACGATTCACCCTGTCCAGATCGGCCTTTGCCGCCTCCATAAAGTACTTATCTGCGTTGATAAAATCCAGTTTCTCCCTTGAGATTATACTCAGATTGTAGAACGCCGAAACAGGTCTACCCCTTTTGAGGGCCTCTCTGTACAGGGACTCTGCCTGCTGATATCTCTCTGTCAGGGCATAACAGTTTCCTAAATTTATATACACCCTGGGATCCTGGGTTTCTCTGAGCAGAGATGTATAGGTCTCTATAGCCCTTTTATACTCACCCCTGTACTGATACAGAAGGGCCTTCGAGAAGAGGGTATAGAAGTTATCATCTCTTAGCGAGGTATCGGGATAGGAGATGCCCCTTCCGGTATTAATCCCGACAATGGCCTTTATCTCTGAATCCACCCCTTTCTTCAGATAGGCAATGCCTGAATAGGTTGTCAAAAGTGACAGAAAAAGCAACACCATCAGTAACCAGAATACCCTCCTCTGTCTCTTTTCAGCCCCAAAAAAACCAAAAAACAGAAGGACCGAGACTGCAGCATATAACCCTGTAATCCCCAGAGGCAGAAGGATCAGAAAGAGCCCCTCATACCTCCTCTCTCTCACTGAATGAAAATAAAGGGGCGTGCTGAAAATGAGCCTCCTTATTGATACCACCAATGCCACACCCAACAGAGAAATGGCAAAACTCCCACCAATTGCACCTATGGTGTTGTAGAAGAGCCAGAAGTCCTTCAAGGAAAGTACCAACCCCTTCAAAAGGTATTTGAAAGAGAGTGAAATATCAACAGGAGAAAGAGACAGAGACATCTCTGCAATATAAAAATAGACTGCAGGAGAGTCAGGTGCAAGTTCTAACAGGACCTCTGGGTCTGAGGTCTTGTCTGCATTCAAAAGGAGTTGATAGATCATTGCCTCCTCTGGAGGTTCCTGTACCAGTGGGGCTGAAGAGGCCTCACTCAAGAGAAAAAAAGATATCAGCACACTAAATACGATGGCCAATCTTGGGCTCTTTACCCTCAACAAGCCTCCTTATATTGTCCCTGTGTTTTATTATTATAAGAGTCAGGATACCCAGAGAAAGCACCAACCCCTCGGGAGTTTTTCCAGAAAGGGCCATAAATAAGGGCAGTAGTGTGAATGAGACGAGTGCAGAAAGAGATGAATATCTGAAGAGATATGCCATAACAATCCATATACCAATCACCAGGAGTCCTGCAGGTGGGTGGTAGCCAAGCAGTACCCCTATCGAGGTGGCCACACCCTTGCCACCCCTGAATTTGAGATACACAGGGAAGACATGACCGATTACTGCCCCTGTACCTGCTGCCACTACAGCCCATTCAGCCACACCTGCACCCTTAGCAATTATAACAGAGACCAGACCTTTAATGAGATCTCCCAGCAGTGTTAACAATGCTGCCTTCCAGCCAAGGGCCCTCAATACATTGGTAGCCCCGATATTTCCACTCCCAACCTTCCTCAGGTCTACCCCCCTGGACCTTGTCAGAAGCACCCCAAAGGGGATCGAGCCGAGCAGATAAGCAAGGAGCACAACTACCAGCCCACTCATTGCGACACAGCCCTCCAGAAGTTCAGGGTATAGAGACCGCCTGAGTATACGGCCAGAAGCATAGCAACCCAGATAGTCACGATTCCAGCAGGATAGAGGTCGATCCCGAAAAGTGAATCCCTCAGAATAAGCATAACTATTGCTGCCATTTCTGTAAAAGTCTTTAGTTTGCCTATCCTGGAGGATGGCATAACCATATTCTTCGTGAGGGCCACAACCCTCAATCCGGTAACAAGGAACTCCCTGATTATTATCACCACTGCCACAAATACAGAAACGAGGGCCATGTCTACCAGCAGGATAAGGGCAGAGATCACAAGAAACTTATCTGCAATCGGATCAAGGATCATCCCGAACTTCGTGCTCTGCCCTGTCTTTCTCGCTATGTATCCATCGAGAAAGTCCGTTAATGATGCCACAAAAAACAGTAATGTGCCTATCACTGGATGGGATGGTGTAAATATGAGGAAAAGAGGGATCAGGAGTATTCTGCTTAGAGTGAGCAGTGTGGGGAGATTAAATCTTATGATACCCATCCAGAATCCCTTCCCATAGCCCCTTTGCCTTCAGGATCAACTCTGCTACCTCTCTTACGGCGCCTTTACCTCCATCCAGATTTGTAATATAATCAGCAACTGCCTTGACCTCCTCCACTGCATCTGCTGTTGCAACCGACAACCCCACCCTTTTTAAGAGCGGTATATCCACAATGTCGTCTCCTATATAGCAGAAATCGGCGTCTTTAAAGCCGTGAATGGATTTGATCTCCTCATAGGCAGCCAACTTGTCATGGCAATTCTGATAGAGGTCCGTAATCTGGAGTTCCTCGGCCCTCCTCTTCACCGCCCCTGAACTCCTGCCTGTAATGATCCCCACCTTTATGCCTGCTCCCTGAAGGAGTTTTATTCCATGTCCATCCCTCACATTGAAGACCTTCATCTCCTTCCCATCATCATCCATAATGATACCCCCATCGGTCATCACACCGTCCACATCCAACAGGAGCATCTTCACCTTTCCTGCTGCCTCCAGCAGCCCTTCAGACACGGGTTCGTCAGCCATAAATTTAAAGTGATACCTTAAATAGCCGTGCTAATTATTTAAAGTATAAAATTTTTCTTGACAAAAATACAAAAAGTTGTTTTAATATTATCATGATACCATATCAGGGAAGGGGTGTAAAGGTTCTTGTTGTGGATGACATTGACTCCAACATCGAACTCGTCAGCGGTGTGATGGAGGGGTGTGGATACCATGTGCTCGGTGCCCGTAGTGGAGTTGAGGCTATAGAGATCTACCAGAAGGAGAGACCTGACATTGCCATCGTGGATGTGATGATGCCCGAGATGGACGGGTTTCAACTCTGCCAGGCCCTTAAGGACCTTTCAGGCAGGACCTTTCTTCCGGTGATACTGCTCACCGCCCTCAGTGATACAGATAGCAAAATCAAGGGACTCGAATGTGGCGCCGATGATTTTATCTCCAAGCCATTCAACCCGAGAGAACTGATCGCAAAGGTGAAGGCACTCCTGAGACTCAAGTTCCTCTACGATGAACTGGAACATTCAGAGAACATAATCCTCACTCTGGCCGTGGCAATGGAGGCAAGGGACCCATACACAAAGGGACATTCCTCAAGAGTTGCAGACATGGCCTTTGAGTTTGGACGGAGTATCGGATTAACAGAAAACGAATGTGAGTCCCTGAGAAAGGCAGGTATGCTCCATGACATAGGGAAGATAGCCATAAGTGAGACTATACTGCAGAAGCCATCACCTCTAACACCTGAAGAGATGCAGAAGGTGAGGCAACATCCTGTTATAGGGGAACATATATGCCGTCCCCTTCTCTCACTCCAGTCTATACTGCCGGCCATAAGACACCACCATGAGAGATGGGACGGGAAGGGATTCCCTGACGCCCTCAGGGGCAATAAGATCCCCCTGTTCGCAAGGATACTGTCCATTGTGGATTCCTTTGATGCCATGCTATCAGAGCGCCCTTACAGACGGGCAATGAACTTCAGCACAGCCATTAAAAAGATGTCCTCAGAGGCCCATCTCAATCAGTGGGACCCAGAACTGGTAGAGATCTTCCTTAGATTGTTAACAGAAAAAGCCGGGGAGATAAAGGAGAGATGGTATTCCTCGATGTTTTGATGCTCATGGGGTGCTGAGGTGTACAGGATTGCCATAGCAGGGGGCAACATTGCTGGCAGTGCCCTGCTGTCACTACTCCGGAGCGAACCAAACTTTAAGATAGTGGTCCTTTTTGACAGGACCCCCGATTCGCCGGGCTGTATCCTTGCAAAGAAGTGGAACATCCCTGTTGTTGATGAACCCGGGGGTATGAAGGAATATAGACCGGAGTTTATTATAAACCTGATTGATGAACCGGGTCTAACTTCAGAATTAAAAAGGATACCCGATGTAGAGATAATCTCGCCACCGGTTGCAAAGATACTGTGGGAGTTGATAGAGACCAAAAAGAAGACCAAGGCAGAAAATCTGAAGAACATCAAAAACATAAACTGCCTTGCCTCCCTTCTGTCAGATATGGAGACAGAGGAAGAGGCCTATCTTTCAAAGGTACTTCATACCGCCCTTGAGATAGCAGATTCACCTGCAGGCAGCATCACGGTATTTCAGGAGTCAAGGCCTGTGGTAAAGACTGCTGCAGGTCTCAGCCAGGGCTTTCTTGAGAGCATGCAGTGGAATATAATCCCTGGAGGACTTGTTGACAGGATCCTCAAAGAAAAGAAGACAATTGAGATAGATGACACCCTCAAGAGTGAGTTCAACCAGCCCGCCCTTATGATAGAGGGGATCAGGGCTGTCCTTGCGATACCGTTGATGGCAGAGGATGAGGTGATGGGCATCCTCTTCATAGATGATCATAAACCCAGGAAATACCTGCCGAGGCAGAAGGCGACCCTCAGACTACTTGCCTACATGGCTGGATTCACACTCTATCTGTTCAATCTCAAAAGAGAGAGGTTAGCCTTGCAGGTACAGATAAAGAAGACCCTCTCTATGAGTTGGGATGTGATATTTATCACAGATGCACAGAGGAAGGTAAAGGAGGTCTCGGAATCGATATCACAACTTGACCTCCGCCGTGAGGAGGTGATTGGTAAGAGGATAGACAACCTCCTGCAGAAGACAGACAGGAGGCTCCTGCAGGCACACCTCGAAAGGGACAACAGCATAAGACAGTTGAAGGCAGAAATAAAGACCCCCAACAACCCGAGGAAGGTCCTCATCAATGGTGAGGTCTTTGAGAATATGGGTGTTTTTGTGTTGAGGGACATCACAGAGGTAGAAAACCTCAGGGCAGAACTGGCCGAGAGGGAGTCTGAACTGCAGAACCTCAAAGACACCCTTACTGCTAAGATTACCGAAAGAACCAATATGATAGAGCACCTCACAAAAGAACTCAAAAAGACAAAGGAGGTCAAAAACCGATTCATAGCGAATATGAGCCACGAGTTGAGGACTCCACTGAATTCCATTATTGGATTCTCGGATATCCTCCTTGAAGAGACCTTTGGGCCTCTCAATGACAGACAGAGACGTTACATCACGAATATAAGGTCATCTGGCAAACACCTCCTGGAGATAGTAAACAACATCCTTGACTTTGCAAAACTGGAGGCAGGCAAGTACGATCTCCAGTATGAACAGTTCTACCTGGAGGAACTTCTCCAGGAGGTGGTAAACACGATAAAACCACTGGCGGATAAGAAGTCTATCAATATCTATGTCTATGTCCACCCAGAGATAGAAGAACTGGTGGCAGACAGGCTCAAACTGAAACAGATACTCTACAACCTCCTCTCCAATGCAATAAAGTTTACAGGAGAGGGTGGACAGGTCTCCATCACGGTGGAACCCTCTGAGAAGGGGCCTCAGGAGGTGGTGTTCTCTGTGAGCGACACTGGGGTTGGAATACCTCCTGATGAGATAGACAGGGTCTTTCAGGAGTTTGAACAGATCGACACCAGCAGGGCCGCAGGAGGCACAGGGCTGGGGCTCGCCCTGACCAAGAAACTCGTAGAGATCCATGGAGGCACAATAACTGTGGAGAGTGAAATAGGCAAAGGCAGCACCTTCACCTTCACCATTCTGCAGGGCTCTGTACAGGAAGAGAGAGAGGTAGAGAGACTGGAGCCTATAGAGATTGAACCTCCATGGAGCAAGAAAGATGCACCTCTGATACTGGTTGTAGAAGACGATCCTCAGGCATCGGAATTACTCACCGTGCATCTGAGCAGAGAGGGGTACAGGGTTGCCCATGCCTATGATGGGCAGGAGGCGGTAGAGAAGGCAAAGACGCTCAGACCCTTTGCAATTATACTGGATATCATGTTACCCAGGAAGGATGGCTGGGAGGTCCTGCAGGAACTGAAGACGGAACCCGCAACTGCAGATATCCCTGTAATAATTCATTCCATTGTCAATAACAGGGAACTCGCCTTCGCCCTTGGAGCCACAGATTATATCCTGAAACCCCTTGATGGCGAGACCCTGCTTCAGAAACTGAAGACACTCGCTGCACATCTGCAGAGAGGAAACCTCCCCTTCACTGTACTCATTATAGACAGCAACGAGGAAGAGGCGGAATCCCTGAGGAGTGATCTGCAGTCACAGGGAGTCATAGCCTATACAGCGACTACCCTCAAGAGAGGACTTGAACTTGCCATCGCCCTGAGGCCAAACCTTATCATCGTAAACTTAGAGCAGCGGGAGGGGGATGGTTTTGAGGTGATAAAAGAACTAAAGGAGACAGCAGCAACGAAGGACATACCGGTCTTTGTAATGTCAGAAAAGGATATCTCAGTAAATGAACGGCTCCAGATGCTCGGCAAGATAGAAAAGGTGATAAAGAAGCATGCATTCAGCACCTCTGAACTGATTGAACACATAAGGGAACTGGAGACGGTCTACCCAAAAAGGGCAGGACTGGTGGATGAGGTGACAGGGCTCTTCAGCCACAGGTACTTTCACATCAGGCTTGCCCAGGAGATAGACCGTGCAAAGAGGTATAAGTTACCTCTAATCCTGATAATACTCGATATAGACAGTTTCAGTGATTATGTCAAGAGGTGTGGTCAGTCAATGGGCAACGAGGTCCTGAAAAAGGTGGCAGAGTTGCTCAGGAAGAACATCCGTGGTTCGGATGTGGTGGTCAGGTATGGTAAGGATTCCTTTGCATTACTCCTGCCCAACACGGTGCTTTCGGCAGGGCTGTCCCTGAGTAACAGGTTTATTGCGATAATTAAGAATTATCCGTTCCCAGAAGAGGAGGGACAACCGAAAAAGACGATCACAGCCAGTGCAGGAGTGGTATTTTATGAGGGGCAGTCTCCTGAAGAACTCATTCTCTGTGCAGAAAAGGCACTGCAGGAGGCGATAAGAAAGGGTGGTGATCGGGTTGAGGTCTTCTCAAAGGGGACTGTCACAGAAAAGGCTTAGGTTCTGGGACCTCTTCAAGACCCCCATAGGCTATCTCACAGCCTTCTTCTACACAACTCAAGAAGGAGATGTATTTCTCACAAGAATAGTTATTGGTGGGTCTCCCAGGAGAGAGAGCGCAAGGAGAGCACCACTGCCAGAGGAGATCAAAACACAGTTCTATGAGTATCTGGAAGGAGAAAGAAGGTGCTTTAATGTGAGTTACATCCTTGAAGGCACCCCCTTTGATAGGAGGGTCTGGCAGACACTCCTCAGGATTCCCTATGGCGAGACAAGGACATACCTGTGGCTGGCAGAACAGGTAGGTCAGCCGAGGGGGGCAAGGGCTGTAGGAGGTGCCCTCAGTAGAAACCCTCTCCCGATCGTGATCCCCTGCCACAGGATTATCTACTCAGACGGCTCTCTTGGTGGCTACACAGCAGGCGTTGACATAAAGAGAAGGCTCCTGGAGATAGAATTCTACGGCAGTCTCTGAGGTCACACTGCATCCTTGAAATTGCCGATTGACATTGGAGACATAGAAGGTGGCTGAGGGGAACCGTTTATAAGGCCATGTCGCATTAAGTCAGTTTTCTGCCCCGAAAATCAAAGATTTCCGGGTATGTATTGCTGAGGTATTATGTGTCAGGCAATTGAGACTATAACTTAGATTTGTGCCCTATGTTATAATTTTTTATGCCCTTAGCCGTTGATAAATACATTGACCCTGTGGTTGAGAGGTTTGTAAGAGAGGCCATTAAGCCGCTGAAGGGGGAAATCTACAGGGCCTATCTCTTTGGCTCAAGGGCAAGGCAGGACTATAGACCAGACTCTGACTATGATATCCTCATTGTCCTTTATGAACGGAGGAGGGAGATAGTGGATAGACTCTATGATGTCGTAATGGACATTCTCCTTGACACAGGCCGACTGGTCTCTCTGAAGATCTTTCCCTATGAGGAGTTCAGGAGGTTGAGTTCTATCCCTACACCATTTATACAAAATGTCCTGAAGGAGGGGATTGTCATTGGATAAGGCTACAGAAGCACTGATAGTTGCCCATATAGAAAAGGCCGAAAAGAAACTCAGCGTGGCTCAAAAACTCTTTGACGAGGGCGAGTTTGAAGATACTATCTCAAGGGTCTATTATGCCGTTTATCATGCTACACAGGCCCTACTCATTACTGAAGGGCAGGAGGCAGAGACCCACAGGGGGGTTATACCCTTTTTGGCCTCCTCTTTGTTAAAACAGGCAGGTTCAAAAAGAACCTTGGCAGGTATCTAAGCAACCTGAAAGATGACAGAGAAATGGGAGACTATGAGGTCTTCTCCTATATAGACAAAGAGACTGCCGAGCAGGCTCTAAAGGAGGCCAGAGAATTCCTTTCTGAGGCAAGGAACTACCTTAAGGGCCTTGGAGTGCAAATCCCCTCAGGTTAATTTTTCAATATATTTTTGTTTGTGACAACCACAATCAGGACATCCTCTTTTGCACGGTGTCATCAGGATGGGGGTTGATGTTCCATGTCTCCTTCTTCACGCCCTCAACAAAAGACTGCCTCTTTATGACGATGCTACTTATCCCATACTCTGCCCTGAGGTTGGCCTGACGGACGGTCTTGTTCCATGTAAAGAGGGGCGGGAATCTCAACAATGCCTGCCTCCTGAGGGCCTTCTCATCGATTGCGTCACATTGCACCGCAGTGGTTGCCAGATCTGCCATTGCCTTTACTTTCACCTCATCATTGTCAATGGCGAGGACCTCACCTGAATTTGATTATATCAGAAGACGGGCCTCCTGGGAGGCAAAATAGTTGGAGGAGTAAAAGAACCGAGAGAAAGGAGGCACGCTATGTATAGTATAGCCTAAAAGGTATACGTGGGTAGATGTAAAGGATGAGGGAGGCAGGAGGGTGGAAGAAGGGCGGATAGGGCACCGAGGGGACAGAATATAAGGGGTTTTTAGTGGGTGGCCTGAACTATTCTATAACCCTACCTTAATTTGCTATTAAAAGAAAAAATCTAAAATTTGTTGACTCATTATATCAGGTAGTTTTATGATATCCATCAATTTCACCCTTTTTCATTATTCAATAGTGTTGTTGCAATAAGAAACAGGGAGGTAGATTTGAAGGTAAGTGAGATCATGGAGCCTGTAAAGGATTACCTTTTACCGGAGAATACCTTAAAAGAGGCCGTTAATAGGATGAAGGTTGCCAGGAGAGGTGAAAAGAGAGTGGGTGTCAAGGGGCTGATAGTGCTTGATGAGCAGAAGAATCTCGTTGGTATTGTATCAATTAAGGATATACTGAAGACGATAATCCCCTTTTATATGGCCTATGCAAAACTTGGAGAATTCACCTGGGACGGAATGCTTGAGGAGATGGCCAAGAAGGTCTCAGACAAAAGGGTGAGCGAGTTTATGACAAAAGATGTGATTACCATAGATGAAGATGCTCCTTTAATGGAGTGTGCCGATTTAATGGTGAGGCATAATCTTCAGAGGGTTCCGGTAGTTAATAAAGAAAAGAGAGTTACTGGTATCGTATATGTACGGGATCTTTATTATGCAATAGTAAAGGCCTTACTTGAGAGGGAGGAGTGAGATGGCTCACGAAACGGTAGCAGAGGCCTCCAGTCAGGTAGTAATGGATACAACATTCTGGACCGCCACGATTATCTTTCTGCTTGCCTATGCTGTCATAGTTTCAGAAAAGGTGCACAAGACAATTGTTGCTATTGTAGGTGCTGCCCTTATGCTGGTATTGAAGATCCTGGAACAACACGAGGCATTTCATGTAGAGGAACTCGGAGTGGACTGGAATGTCATATTCCTTCTTATCTCCATGATGACCATTATCAATCTGATGCGTCCGACAGGCTTCTTCGAGTACATTGCAATCAAAAGTGCAAAGTGGGGTAAAGGGGAACCCTTCAGGATAATGGCCATATTTTCAATAGTAACCGCGGTCTTAAGCGCGTTTTTGGACAATGTAACAACAGTCCTTCTGCTCGCCCCTGTTACCCTCCTGATAGCAGATGCCCTTGAGGTGGATCCCATCCCCTTTCTGATCACCGAGGCACTTGCCTCTAACATAGGTGGTACAGCCACCCTGATAGGTGACCCGCCTAACATAATGATAGCCTCAAAGGCAAAACTGGATTTTCTGGCCTTTATAATCCACCTATCTCCTGTAGTAATAATAATTATGATAGTCTATTTATTCGTTTTAAAATTGATTTTTGGAAAAAAACTCACGGTGAAACCAGAATTGAAGGAAAGGGTCCTCGCAATGGATGAACGTGAGGCGATAAAGGACCCGGTGATGTTAAAGAAGTCCCTATTTGTACTTGGTGTGGTTATCCTCGGCTTTGTATTCCACGGGATGCTCCAGTACGAACCGGCCACAGTGGCACTGTTTGGGGCGGGCCTTCTGTTACTTCTTTCAGGCACCCATGACCCTCATCACTACCTTGCAGAGGTTGAATGGCCCACTATATTCTTCTTTATGGGACTTTTTATTATCATCGGTGGTGTGGTAAAGGTGGGCCTGATCAGATGGATGTCTCTTAAGGTGCTTGAGATTACTCATGGAAACATGTTTGCAACAAGTATGCTTGTGATGTGGTTTTCGGCATTTGCCTCTGCCTTTGTCGACAATATTCCCTATGTGGCTACAATGAATCCCCTGATAATTGATATGGCCCAGCAACTCTGGCCAAACCTGCAGGGGATAGAACTGCTGCATCACCCTGATTTGATGCCTCTCTGGTGGTCCCTTGCCCTTGGGGCATGCCTTGGTGGAAACGGCACCGCAATCGGTGCCTCTGCAAATGTGATAGTGGTTGGTATGTCAGAAAGGGCTGGACACAGGATCACCTTTGCAAGGTTTATGCTTTACGGTATGCCGATCATGATCCTCACGGTATTAATGTCAATGATCTATGTCTGGCTGAGGTACTATCTGCTTAAGATATAAGACATTGTTTATTATTATATTAAAATTAAAAATGGCTGATTTTATTGACACCCTATGTTTAAAATGAGTATTATACCACTCAGTTGAGATCTGAAACATCCCTGTTACAATTTTTAACGTTTTCAAAGGGAGGCTCTGGATATGTTAAAGTGGTGGAAGGGTTCGGTTGTGTTCATTTCACTCCTCCTTTTTGTTGCCCTACTGGGTTCAACTGGCCTCTGTGAAGAAACCTCAGAGGTTATTCATAAGAGTTCTTCAATTGCCTGGTGGATGTGGCCCATTATCCTGTTCATATTCACATTTCTGCTCGGTATGCTTGCCGTGGTGGCAGGGGTAGGTGGAGGGGTACTCTTTGTTCCTATAGTGAGCAGTTTTTTTCCATTTAATCTTGACTTTGTGAGAGGGGCTGGATTACTGGTCGCCCTCTCTGGTGCCCTCTCAGCAGGTCCGGGTCTGCTGAGGAGAGGTCTGGCCAATCTAAGGCTGGCCCTTCCGATGTCCCTGATCGCCTCTACCTGCTCAATCTTTGGTGCAATGGTAGGTCTTGCACTGCCCACAAATGTAGTTCAAACAGCCCTTGGAGCAACTATCATTGCTATTGTGATAGTGATGGCCACTGCTAAAAGGGCCGATTTCCCAGAGGTCAAAAAACCAGATGCGTTGTCAACGGCATTGAGAATTTCAGGTGTGTACTATGAAGAATCGATGGGGAAGGAAATCAACTGGCAAATACATCGGACACCTATAGGCCTGTTGTTCTTTACCGTGATAGGCTTTATGGCCGGGATGTTTGGCCTTGGTGCCGGATGGGCGAATGTGCCGGTTTTAAATCTCCTGCTGGGAGCGCCTCTTAAGATCTCTGTCGCAACCAGTGTATTTCTATTGTCTATCACAGATACTGCAGCAGCCTGGGTGTATATAAATAAGGGAGCCGTATTACCACTCATTGCTGTACCTTCTGTGGCTGGAATGATGCTCGGTACAAGGATCGGTGTAAAGATACTGGCAAGGGCAAAACCCAAGGCTGTAAAATGGATAGTTGTGGGGTTCCTCTTCCTTGCCGGACTCAGGGCATTACTGAAAGGTCTGGGGATATGGGGGTGAATTATGAGTGAAAGGACCAAACCATCAGAAGAACAGTTGAAATACGCTTCTATCCTGCAAGTGGTGGGGCTTACTGGACTGGGAATTTTGATTGTCGGTTTCTTTATATATGTGCTGGGGTTACTTCCGAACATTGTACCGGTAAAGAAGATACCGCAGTACTGGAATATGAGGGTCCACGATTTTGTCGAATATACCGGTATGCCAACAGGTTGGGGCTGGGTTACACACCTGAACCGTGGAGATGTGCTCAGTTTCCTCGGGATTGTCCTGCTGGCGGCTGCTACCATTATATGTATGATTGTGGTGTTACCAACATTTATAAAGAAAAGAGATGTTCCATATATCCTGATTCTATTGATCCAGATAATTGTATTAATTCTTGCAGCAAGCGGGATAATATCAGGAGGAGGGCACTAAAATGAGCAATGGCGAGATCTGTCCTATCGCAAAGGTGGAGAACATACTTCTGGCCACTGATGGTTCAGAGTTTAGTTCAGGGGCTGTGCGAGAGGCTCTGAATTTCGCCAGGAGATGTAACAGCCATCTCTTCGCGATCTCGGTTGTTGAAACCAACCCTGAACTGGAGATATATGGTCCCTCTATAGTGGAACAGATGGAGAAAGCAACAAAAGAACACCTGGAAAAAATAAAAGGGGATGCTGAAAAAGCAGGAATTCCCTGTGACCTGATTATTAGAAGAGGTGAAGACACTTCAAGGTACATCATCGAGGAGGCAGAAAAGATCAAGGCCGATGTAATTGTTATGGGAAGGCGTGGACGTACAGGAATCAAGAAACTGATGATGGGAAGTGTTACGGCACTCGTTATCGGGACCGCTCCCTGTAATGTATTTGTGGTTCCTCGGGCAGGCAATTTAACCTGTAAGAGGATATTGATAGCCACAGATGGTTCAGAATTCAGTCAGAAGGCAGCAAGGGAGGCTATCAGTATTGCGAAGAGATGCGCCAGCGAAGTGATAGCAATCTCTGTAGCAGAACAAGAGGAAGACCTCTCCCATGCTGAAGAAAACTTGAAGTATATTAAAGAATTATCTGAGAGCGAGGGATGGAAAGTAGAGACATTTTCTATAAAAGGTACACCCTATGAGGCCATTACCGCAACCGCTCAGATAAAAAATGTGGATCTCATTGTGGTGGGAACCCACGGCAGGACCGGTCTTAAAAAACTCCTTATGGGCTCTGTGGCAGAAAGGGTCATTGCCCTTGCCCATTGTTCTGTACTGGTGGTTAAATAACATCTTTAACCGGTGAGACCATAAAATACAGACATGGCTCCTATCATCACAACAAGATAGAGGATAGTCATTATGGAGCCGGCTTTTATGTAATCTACAGTCCTGTATCCACCCGGTCCCATTATATATGCATTGACCTGATGTGTGGGAAGGACAAATGTATTTGATGCAGCCACCGCCACAGTCAATGCTGCTATCCTGGGGTCGGCTCCGGCACCCAGTGCCATATTGATGGCCAGTGGAACCAATAAGACAGTGGCTCCCACATTAGACACAACAAGAGTAAATATAGAAGTCAGAATTCCTATTACAGTAAGAAGCATTACAGGTGAAACCTCTCCCAGTAGATTCAAGACCTCCTTTGCGATGTATGCAGCCGTGCCTGTCTTCTCAACAGCCACACCAAGAGGTATCAGTCCACCGAGGAGAAAGACGGTACGCCAGTCAACAGCATGGTATGCTTCATCAATGGTCAGCACACCTGTGAGTATCATCCCCAGGGCACCGGTCATGAGAGCAACCGAGAGTTTGACCTTACCAGATATAACCAGTGCTATTGCTATACCAAAACAGATGAGAGCAGCCCTTGCCTTGTGCGTCTTCATCACTTCTGCCTCAAAGGGTGTTATGAAGGTGAATATTCCTGAATCCTTCAGAATAGCAAATTTCTCCCATAGACCATGAAGCAGGAGGATGTCTCCTGTTTGCAAAGTCAAGTCAGATAATCCAGCATAATAGATCCTGTCGCGCCTTCTAATGGCAACAGGATTAACCTGATATTTCTCCCTGAAGTGGACCTCTCGAAGGGTTTTCCCTTCCAGTTCTGATCTGGGAGGAATGATTGCCTCAACAAGACCTGCTGATGTAGGAGATAGTTCCTCTTCAAAGGTCTCTAATTTGTCCTTGAGGTGCATCCCGTACTCATGGGCAAATCTCTTTACATTATCAATTGGTCCAATAACTGCTATATCATCACCTGGAGAGAGTCTCATATTCCTTGTTGGGGCAAAGTACTTCCTCTCTTCTTTGTGTTTGGCGATGGCCACTACCGTTACAAGATATTCTGTCCTGATATTCATCTCTTCGAGGGTCTTGTTGGAGTTAAAGGTCTCTGGTACCTTCAGTTCGTAAAGACCATCAGCGGTATAGTATATTCGGCCAAAGTCTATGAGTTGTTTCGTTTCAGTTTGTCCACCTTTTGGTAGAATAAAACGGCCTATTGTAATAAAATATGCAAGTGCTGCAACAACCAAAGTAATTCCTATAGGTGTTACATCAAAAAGGCCGAATGGTTCAAGCCCCTTAGGTGCCATCAGGTCATTTAAAAGTATAAGGGGGCTTGAGCCAACGAGGGTCAAACAACCCCCAATAATTCCGAGGAATCCCATTGGAATGAGGACCCTTGAAGGTGGTATATTTACTTTCTTACAAACCCTCTGTGTTGCTGGAAGAAAAAGTGCCACAGCACCGATGTTCTGCATAAACGATGAAATAACTGCAACCGTGGCAGACACAAACGTTATAAGACGAGATTCACTGTTGCCCGCCAGTTTTGTGATTGGTTTGGCGACCTTGTTCATTATACCCGTCCTGTCAAGCCCGGCGCCAATAATAATAACGGCAATAATTGAGACAACAGCATTACTGCTAAGGCCCATAAAGGCTTCATCACCGCTGACGAGTCCAAGAAGGGGAAGAGTGACCATTACAATTATAGCAACCACATCAACCCTTACCCATTCAACGATAAAAAGAAATACTGCAACTACAAGAACGACCATTACTGTGATCATTTCGCCTGTTAACATCCTATAGCCTCCTTAGTAATTTTCTTTAATGGGACCTCAAGAGATAAATAATATACAGAAATTTTCTGTCGGAGAGAGGGGACCCCCTGCAGGAGTCCCCTTACTAAATATCAGGACTCCTGAGCCAGACAGAAGACAGGTATACTCGTCTTTTTTTGGCTTGTCTTCTCTGAGCCGTGTTCAGGCTCCGTCAGGACAAAGGATATCCTCTTGTGTTCTCTATGGATATCCTTGATTGCCCTGTCAAAATCACCAAACTTTACATGATGATCAAACCGTATCTTTCTCTGCAGGGCCTTTTCTTTAAACTCCATGACGGCATTTTCTGCTGCCCGCTGCAGTTCTTCTTTTACCTTATCATTTAAGAAAGAAAACAACCTCCTCCCAACAGGTATAACATTTAAGGCGACAATATCGTGACTCATCCTTTCAGCCATACTGATTGCATAATGAATAAGCCTTTCAGAAAACCCTTCTTCTCCTCCAACGACGAGGATCTTCTTTCTCTCTTTCTCTGTCTTCTGAATCAATTGTCTTGCATACTCATGTTCACCTGCCTGTGCAAATACTATTGCCTCCTCAGTACGGTCATGCTTTTCAATGAGAGATTCGATCCGCTCATCCTTAACCTCTACTAACTCTTCATCCCTGCTTTTGTTGAGAATATGTCTGGCAGTATCAAATTCGCCATTTTCTGCAAAGGCAGCAGCAGCCATCTCATCTTCAAATTTCTTAATCCATCTCTTCATTTTTTACCTCCTTAGCAGTATTCTGTCATATTCTATTTTAAGAGAAGCAAAAAGGATGCCAGTTTTAAAACATATTGATTTTAAAGGCGATTTTAAAAGATGCGACACCAAAAGGGAGAATGAATGTTGCAGAATGCAACAGTAGTTAAATGATAGGGCTCACTTATGAAGGATTTTCGCTCCTCTGCAATCAGTAGTGCACGGTAAAAAATTTGTAATAAATAGATGGGATGGCTTTCACTTTAATAATGGAGATTTTGACCCAACTATACCTCGCTTCGTTGATTTTTTAACTCGCTTAAAGTCAGGATTCAATCCCGTATCTCTTCAATTTCCTCCAGAGCGAGACCCTGTCAATACCCAGTACCCGGGCTGCCTCTGATTTGTTTCCTCCCACCTGATTCAGGACCCAAAGGATGTAATTTCTTTCTTGCTCTTCAAGAGAAGGGATTCTTCCTTCTGAAGTTCGAAAAGTCCTTATTCCATAACCTCGTATGTCTTCAGGCAGATGTGCCACCTGTAGGGTTTCTCCCTTACAGAGTGCAACACCCCTTTCTATGATATTTTCCAATTCTCTGACATTACCTGGAAAGGGATATACGGTGAGGATTTTTATAACATCCTCTGATATATCCTTGACTTCTTTACCCATCAAATTTGAGTATTTTTTTAGAAAATGGTAAGCCAGAAGAGGGATATCTCCCTTTCTCTCAGATAGAGGGGGGAGGTTAAAGGCGACTACATTTAGCCTGTAGTAAAGATCGTGTCTGAGGTGACCACTTTCCAGGGCATCCTGGATATCTCTATTTGTGGCAGCAATAAATCTCACATCGACCTTAACGGGTTGTCTGCCTCCAACACGATAAAATTCTCTCTCCTGGATAACCCTTAGAAGTTTTACCTGCATGGAAGGGCTCATCTCTGTGATTTCGTCAAGAAAGAGCGTGCCTCCAGATGCCATCTCAATGAGGCCATGCTTGAGAAAGGTTGCACCAGTGAACGCTCCCTTCTCATGTCCAAAAAGTTCATTGGCAAGGAGTTCCTCTGTGAAGGCGCCACAGTTGATAGCAAGAAAAGGCTTATCAGACCTTGTACTATAATTGTGGATATATCGCGCAAGCAGTTCCTTTCCTGTACCGCTTTCTCCATTAATCAATACATTGCAGTCTGTGGGGGCTATTTCTCGTGCAGTGTCAAGGATTCTGATCATTTGAGGGTCCTGAGTAATGATTTTAATATCATCGGAGAGGCTATCCAGTTTTTCCTTCAACTGTCTGTTTTCTCTCTTTAGCATAATCTTTTCTGCTGCTTCACGAATTACCTTACGGACCTCGTCAATCTTAAAGGGTTTTGTAAGATAATGGTACGCTCCATGTTTCATTGCCTCAATAGCACTCTCTACAGAGGCATAGCCTGTTATCATTATCACCTCTGTTTCGGGGCTTGTCTCTTTCACCCGTTTGAGTATTTGTAGACCATCCACCTTCTCCATCTTCAGATCTGTAAGGACGATATCAAAGGGTTCCCTGCTTATTAATCTAAGTGCATTTTGGCCTGTAGAGGTGGTTTTGACAGTGTAGCCTTCCTTTTTTAAGATATGCTCAAGATTTTTAAGGGTGATTCGTTCGTCATCAACAACGAGTATCTTGATGGTTTCTTTCATTGTTGACCTCTCTCTAAGGGTAATTTTATTGTGAATGTGGTTCCTCTACCAGGGGTACTTTCCACCGATATACTCCCATTGTGTTGCTGGATTATGTAATGAGTTATAAACAATCCCAGTCCTGTCCCCTTCCCTTTCTTCGTAGTAAAGAAGGGATCGAAAATCTTTCCGATAATATCTTCAGGGATACCAGGGCCTGTATCTGAAATAATTATCTCAACCCATGAAGATCCCCTTTCCTGAACTTCTATTGTGAGCCTGCCCTCTTTCATCCTGTCTTCCATTGCCTCAATAGCATTTTTGATAATATTCAGGAGGGCATGCTGGAATTTCTGTTTATCTACATGGATATGGATATCCCTTTTGATATTAACACTGAGTGTGATATGAGGAGGAAAGTCATTTCTTATAAAACGGAGGGTTCCATTAATGAGTTCCTGGATGCCAATTTCTGTCTTTTTGAAATCTTTATCACGTGTGTACTCCAGGATAGAAAGGACCACATCTTTTGCCCGGTCTGTCTCTGAAATGATCTGTTGCAGTAATTCTCTTTTAAATTGTAGATCCGGGGTTTCAATCTCTTCTTTTAATATCTCAGCAGAGGTGGAGATATTATTCAAAGGATTATTAATTTCATGTGCAATACCGGCAAGCATGGTACCTAAGGAAGTGAGTTTCTCTGAACGGATAATGTCTCTTTGAGAAAAAATCTCCTTTATCATCCTTTCAAATGCCTTTCTTAGAGATACCACCTCCTTGTCTTCTGAGGAGATGGATAGCATTTCAAATCTTCCAGAGGCGATCCTGTCCATGCTCTGTTCAATCTCTTTGAGGGGTTTGATAATGATGGTGGAGACAATAAAGGCGATTGCCACCGTGCCTATGAAAAAGATCCCTACTGAAATAATAAGACTATGTTTTGTAGATCTGATGGTCTTATTAATGAATCTTCTCTCAGCCTCTGCCATCTCTTCAGCAAGGGCCGTAAGTCTATGACCACTCTCTCTGACCCTCGCAAGTATGTGAGAAGAACCTGTCTTCGAACTCTGAAGTAACATCTTGTATTCGGTTAGCATCTCTATAGCAACATCTGAGGTATCTTGTTTATCAAGAGATGAAAGATTCGAGATCTCTATAGCATCAAAACTGTTTCTATTACTCTGTACGAGATTGATTGCGTTCTTTATATACTGAAGGGCCTTCTGGAAATCCTCTTCCATTTTATAGAGGAAATAATTCTTCTCGTATCTTCTTGCCTCAAATACCGTATCTACAAATCTTGTGACAACCTCAAAAAACCTTATTCTCTCTTCAAGAAATATCAGGTTTATCAGTATGAAACTGGTAAATAGGAGGACTATAAGGAGTCCAGAAATATAACCAAAGATTATTTTGCTCTTTAGACTTCCTGGACGATAGACCACATAAAATTATAAATAATATTTGTTGCAGATTGCAACCCCTGTTGTTTTATGCAATATTTGGGATGAATAAGTCCCAATCTGTAGGTAGTGTTCGTGACATCTCTTAAGATTGCCCGGACATTGAGTATGATATAATAGAACACGGATGGAAGGAATCGAAAAGGTACTGATGCAGTCTGACGAGATAGAAAGGACCCTCCGGCGGATGGCCCATCAGATCGTGGAGTATAACAGGGGGGTTGAAGAACTCTGCTTAGTAGGAATCCAGCAGGGAGGGGTCGCAATAGCCCAGCGCCTTGCTGAATATATCAAACGAACAGAGGGCAGGGATGTACCAGTGGGGTCCTTGGATATAGCCTTTTACAGGGATGATATCACCAAGCGACCTCAGCCACCCAAGGTCCGGAAGACGGATATACCCTTTGATATAGAGGATAAGGTGGTGGTCCTTGTAGACGATGTCCTTTACACAGGCCGATCCATAAGGGCGGCAATGGACGCGCTTATGGACATGGGGCGGCCTGCCAGGATTCAACTGGCGGTGCTGGTTGACCGTGGACACAGGGAACTACCCATAAGGGCAGACTTTGTGGGCAGGGAGATTCCCACTTCAAGGCTGGAACATATTGAGGTGAGTATCGGGGATAAACCCTCCCACGACAGGGTTGTGCTGAAAACAGGCAGATGAGACACCTCCTCGGTATAAGGGACCTCAAGAGGGAGGAGATAGAGGAGATCCTTGAGACCGCAGAGGGGTTTGCGGATGTCCTTAAGAGGGATATAAAGAAGGTCCCGACACTAAGGGGGAAGACCGTGGTGAACCTCTTCTTCGAACCCTCCACAAGGACGAGGACCTCCTTTGAACTGGCGGCAAAGAGGTTGAGTGCCGATGTGATAAACTTCTCCGTGCCCACCAGTGCGGTGGTTAAGGGTGAAAGCCTTATAGACACAGCCATGACGATACAGGCCCTCGGGGCTGACTTCGTTGTGGTGAGACACTCCTGCTCGGGGGTCCCCCATCTACTCAGCCGTCACCTGAGGGCCTCGGTAATCAATGCGGGTGACGGGATTAACGAACACCCCACACAGGCACTGCTGGATGCCTTCACCATCAAGAGGCATAAGGGTGGGTTCAAGGGGTTGAAGGTGGCAATTGTGGGGGATATACTGCACAGCAGGGTGGCAAAGTCCAATATCAGGTGTCTGAAGACACTGGGGGCAGAGGTGAGGCTGGTGGGCCCCCCCACACTGGTGCCTGAGGGATTTAGAGAGGAGGGAGTTGAGGTCTACTGGGATATGGACGAGGGGCTCAGGGGTGTGGATGTGATAATGATGCTCAGGATACAGTTGGAACGACAGGACAGGGGGTTCTTCCCCTCAAAGAATGAGTACTTCAGACTATGGGGGCTAACCCCTGAAAGACTGTCCCTTGCTGCCAGGGATGCGATTGTGATGCATCCAGGCCCAATGAACAGGGGGATAGAGATCGATACAGATGTGGCAGACTCTGAACGTTCCGTAATCCTTGAGCAGGTGACCAATGGAATAGCCACAAGGATGGCCGTCCTTTATACCTTGGCGGTCAACCCGTAGAGAGCATCCCGTCCCTCATGGTGAAAACCCTCTGGCATGCCCTGGATATCTCAGGATTGTGGGTGACTATGAGGAAGGTTGTGCCTGATTCCCTGTTGAACCTCTGGAGGAGTCCAAGGAGTTCCATCCCTGTTGAGGTATCAAGGTTCCCGGTAGGCTCATCGGCTAACACAAGAGGTGGCTCCATAACGAGAGCCCTTGCCACAGCAACCCTCTGCTGTTCACCACCCGAGAGTTCTCCAGGCCGGTGGGAGAGCCTGTCCTTCAGTCCCACTGCAACAAGGAGCCTTGTGGCCCTATCTGCTGCCTCCTGCCAGGGGATGCCGCTGATCAGCGCAGGCATCATCACATTCTCAAGGGCGGTGAACTCAGGCAGCAGGTGATGAAACTGAAAGACAAACCCCACGCTCCTGTTTCTGAATTCTGCAAGTGCCCGGTCATCAAGGCTGAATACATCTCTGCCGAGGAATGTCACCCTGCCTGAGGTGGGCCTGTCAATTGTCCCCAGGATGTGAAGGAGGGTGCTCTTGCCGGCCCCTGAGGCGCCCACAACAGCAACCATCTCCCCCTCCTGTATCTCCAAATCGATCCCCTTAAGTACCTCCAGTGGACCTGCCTCAGTGAGGAATACCTTTCTTATCCCCTCTGCCCTTAATAGTATCAAGGTCTGTCATCCTTTCCCTGTCCTTTTTCTTTCAGGAATCTCTTCACCTTCTCCGTCTCTTTCACCACCTCCTCCACCACCTCCTTTTTCTCCTTTATCCTGTCTGCCTCTTTTGCGACCTCTTCTGATTTGAGTCTCAGGAGCCGACCCAGTTGCTCTGCCTTCTGACCAAGCCACCTGAAGGGCTCACCTCCCATCATAACCGACAGGTACAGAAAAAGGCCTAATGTGATTATGGTAAGACAGAGTATCCTCTTCAGAGCCCTGCAGATCATTCGTACCTCAGGGGTTCTATTGGATTGAGTCTCGCTGCCTGGAGGGCAGGATATACAGTGGCGAGCAGGGTTATAACAAGGGCAGACAGTGAGACCACCACAAAGTCCACCACCTTCATCTTCACAGGCAGATGGCTCAGGTAGTAGACATCAGCAGGCAGTTTGATTATCTGGTAGTTGTCTATGAGGTAACCCACCGTATAACCGAGTATCACTCCAAGCACTGTGCCGGTAAGACCTATAATCAGCCCCTGTAGAACAAATATACCCATAACGGCCCTGTTTGTTGCACCCATCGCCTTCAGGATTGCTATCTCTCGCTCCTTCTCAAGGACATTCATTATGAGGGTGCTCACTATATTGAAGGCGGCCACCAGGACTATAAGCGTGAGAATGACAAACATGGTGAACTTCTCCAGTTTGAGGGCAGAAAAGAGGTTGCGGTTCATCTGCATCCAGTCCCTTCCGTAGTAGTTTGGCCCCAGGATCTCGGGTATCCTCTCTCTCATCTCATCTGCCCTGTAAATGTCCATGAGGGTCACCTCAATCCCGTTAACGGTATCGCCTGTCTGGAAAAACTCTTGAGCAGTCCTGAGAGAGGTGATGGCAAGGTTTGCATCATACTCGTACATGCCTATCTCAAATATACCCGCGACTGTGAATTCCCTCACCCTGGGTATCATCCCGAGAGGCCCCCTCTGCAGGGTGGGAGAGATCACCCTCAAAGTATCACCAAGGTATACGCCGAGTGCGGAGGCGAGTTCTGAACCGAGTATTATCGGAGGCCTCTGTCCGGCGTCTTTCTCCAAGGCATCAAAACTCCCTGCCTTCATCCTCTTTTCGATGATCGTTGTTCTTGACTCATATTCGGGATCCACGCCTCTCAGATAAACACCCTGGGCACGTCCGTCCTTCGAGAGCATCACCTGGCCAAGGACAAAGGGCGAAGCACTGGTCACCTCTGGCACTGTCAGCAATCTCTCGATCTTCTCTCTGTAGTCCCCTATCTTGCCCTGGTAACTGAGGACGATCAGGTGGGCATTCACCCCGAGTATCTTGTTCCTCAGGTCTTCATGAAAACCGCTCATTACTGAAAGGACGACAATAAGGGCCATTACCCCCAGGGTCACCCCGCTGATAGAGATGACGGTATTGAAGGATATCCCCCTGTGCCTCTTCTTCGCCCTGAGATACCTGAAGGCTATGAATAACTGGTAGGATGGCCTCAATGTTCGGGTCTGAGTTGAGGGAACAGTATCACATCCCTTATGGATGGCGAGTCTGTCAGGACCATGACCAGCCTGTCTATCCCAATACCCTCACCTGCTGCAGGGGGCATACCATACTCCAGTGCCCTTATAAAGTCCTCATCCATCAGGTGGGCCTCTGTGTCTCCCATCTGTCTGGCCTTCATCTGCTCAACAAACCTCTGTCTCTGCTCCTCCGGGTCGTTCAATTCAGTAAATGCATTTGCCACCTCCCTGCGGGCGATGAAGAGTTCGAATCTCTCTACCAGTTCCTCCGAGCCCTTCTTCCGCTTCGCCAGGGGAGAGAGTTCCACCGGATAGTCCACCACAAAGGTGGGCTGCAGGAGATGGGGCTCCACCTTCTCCTTGAATATCTCATCGAGGAGTTTTCCGTGACTCCTGACATCCTTGAGGTCTATGCCCTCAGACCTTGCCCAGTTAACGGCCCTCTCGTGGTCCCTAAGGACCTCTTCAGGCACACCCTGCTCCAGCATCGCATCAAACATACTCACCCTCCTCCATGGAGGGGTGAAGTCTATCGTCTCATTACCATAGGTGACCCTCAAGGAGCCGTTTATATGGCGTACCAGTTCAGCGAGCATCCTCTCGGTGAAGTCCATCAGGAAGTTATAGTCCCTGTAGGCGACATAGAACTCCAGCATAGTGAACTCCGGGTTGTGCTTTGTTGAGATACCCTCATTCCGAAAGTTCCTGTTTAACTCGAAGACCCTCTCACAGCCACCCACGAGGAGCCTCTTCAGGTACAACTCAGGGGCGATCCTGAGATAGAGGTCTATACCGAGTGCATTATGGTGGGTCTTGAAGGGCCTCGCAGTGGCACCCCCGGGGATTGGCTGCATCATCGGGGTCTCCACTTCTATAAACCCTTCGTTTTCAAGGAACTGCCTTATAAATCTTATAATCCTTGCCCTCTTCAGGAAGGTCTCTCTCACCTGGGGGTTCACTATAAGATCGAGATACCGCTGTCTGTATCTTAACTCTATGTCCCTCAGACCATGCCACTTCTCAGGCAGTGGTCTCAGACACTTTGAGAGGAGGACGAACTCCTCAACCATTATGGTGAGTTCACCTGTCTTTGTCTTGAATAGGTATCCCTTCACACCAATGATATCGCCTATATCCAGTTTTTTGAGAAGAGAGAACCTTTCACCGAGTATGTCTTTCCTGAAGTAGACCTGAATCCGGCCTGTGGCGTCCTGCAGATGGGAGAATACTGCCTTGCCAAAGGACCTCCATGCCATCAGTCTGCCGGCCACCGAACACCTGACTGACAACTGCTCCAGGTCCTGTCCATCATAGTCCTGGTACTGCCCAAGTAGTTCAGCGGCCGAGTGGGTACATTCATAGGGGCCCCCGTAAGGGTCTATACCCATCTCACGGAGTTCCTTGAGTTTCCTCTTCCTCTGCAGGATCAATTCAGTCGTCTCTTCCAATGCACGCCTCCCAGAAAAATAGACTGTTGAACAATAATTATAAAACAATCCTTATCATCTATACAAAAACCCGGTCTGCATCCGAATTGCCGTTAGACTTTTGGTCAAAAACACGCGGTAGGGGCTCCCCACAAGATCAAAGATTCTAACGGTAGATCTGGGATATACACCATGGGTTTAAAATACCGATTAGTGATATAATGAGTGGAGGAATAGACTTAATAAATTAATTTTCAATGAGAATTAGAGAGAGCAAGGCGAAAGGCATCCTCTCAAAATCTCGTGTCTTTGAGTATGCACTTAACCCTTATGTGGGATGTGCCTTTGGCTGTACATATTGTTATGCGAGGTTTATGAGGAGGTTTACCCTCCACCGTGAACCATGGGGCTACTTCGTCGATGTAAAAACAAATGCCACCGATCTGCTGGAGAGAGAGGTGGAAAAAAAGCGGCCTGGCAGGGTATGGATAAGTGGTGTATGCGATCCATACCAGCCAGTGGAGAGAAGATACAGACTCACAAGGAGATGCCTTGAAATCCTGGTCGAAAATAACTGGCCTGTTACAGTGCAGACAAAATCACCACTTGTAACGAGAGATATAGATGTACTCAAGAAATCAAAGAATATAGTGGTTTGTATAACAATTACCACAGCAGATAATGAGATAAAAAGAATATTTGAACCGAAGGCACCATCCATCGAACAACGGCTCGAGACACTTTCAATCCTCCGTTCAGAGGGGATAAAGACTCAAGCGATGATAGCACCTATGCTGCCAGGAGCAGAGGGTCTTGTGATTGTGCTGAAAGACAGAGTGGATTATGTCCTGATAGACCGGATGAACTACCGGTACGCTGACTGGGTGTACAGAAGACATGGATTGCAATGGGCGATGAAGGATGAATTCTTTTCAAGAATGGCAAGTCAACTAAAGAAGGCATTTGATGATGCCCATATCCCATGTGAGGTGCTGTTCTGAACTAATATTGATCTTGAAATTTAATAGTTTCTCTTATGAGAGATTCAACAAGACTGTCAATCTGAAAGAGGATTGGTGAGGACCCTGAACATGCCAGTGGTCTATATGAAAGAAAGACCTTGGAAGGCTCCTCATACAATGTGTAAACTGCTATTCTGTAAGGACAGAATATTATCCTATGAGGGTTCTCAGATAGCATCTTGCTACTGAGTCCAGCACTGCAAAATTCTATCACCTCAGCATTGTTGAAAGAGGTTTTTATACCTGTAACCTCCTCTGTCCTTTTTAGCATACCAGCAATATCAAAGGTATGTGAAACTACAAGCCCTCTGTCTGTTATAACCATATTTAGTGTTTCCATCACATCCTGAAAATCACCATCAACAGAAAACCTTACATAGGAACAATTCTGGGTATCTGGTTTTATTAGCAAAGAACATCCCGCCAGCAGGGATATCAGAAGAACCTGAATGCCTCTCAAAATTTCACCTCTCTGCTGATCCTCCAGTTCATGTAGTAAGAGCCAGCAAAGGCTCCTAATATTATAAACAGAACGGTAACGAGGCTTCCAGCGGAAAGGGTGGAAAAGCCACTCATACCCTGACCAATGTTACATCCCTTCGCCACCACTGCACCAAATCCCATTAGTGAACCACCAATGAGGCTATCCTTAAATTGTCTGAGATCAGGTGCCACCACCCTGAATGTTTTGGTGATTAGGGAACTCAGGAATGCTCCCATGAGGACACCAAATACAGAAGCTATGGCGAAGTTCATTTGCTCCGCTGTCCAGATAAAGAGATATCTGAATGTTTGGGCATTTGCCAGTGCAAAGGTGAGGCTCTTTGGCCTCCAGTACTGAAGTAATGTCTGGTCATCGACACCTGTATAGGTAAATGGATCAAGTTGTGGCATCAATCTGTGACTGATCCCATTTATCCACCATGCAAGCACTATTATAAGCCCCACAGAGATGCCTGTAAATAACCACTTCCATGACCACCAGTTTGAGGTTCTTGGTGCCCTCAGTACAAATAGGAGCAAGGGACCTCCTATCAGAAAAATGCTCATCCACCACGGAAACATTTTCATCAATTCTGGTATATACTGACTCGAGATCCTGAGCACGAAACGATCAAGCAGGTCTGTCCTTATCCATGCTGTAACTCCCCAGAGGGTGGCTCCAGAAGAAAATACAAAGGCCATGAGACTCAAGAGGCCCGAGAGATTACCTTCAGCAGCGGAAACCAAAATTCTGCCCGCACATCCACCAGCCAAGACTATACCAAAGCCAAAGAGTAACCCTCCCACCATATAACTGACAGGGGTAAAAGGTGTGGAAAGATAAATGCTGTATTCTATATTCACCTCTCCGATCCTGTACAGCACCTGGGTCCCCAATATTGCCACAAATACAGCGATAGCAAATGCCCTCATCTGTGTCAGGTCTCTAAAGGTTATTACATCATGGCATGCTATAACAAGACAGAGCATGGACCTCTGTAATACGGCTCCCAGCATCAATCCAATCAGTAGCCCACCAAGTAAGACACACATTCTCACAGACTCCTTTAATGCAGAGACTTCCTCTTCTGTAAGCATATCCGTGTTAATACCCCCAAGAGATTTGAGTTTGAGTATCAGGACCAGGAGCCCCAGAAACGAGCCTGTGAAGAAAATGTACCAGAGAATCTCCTTCTTTCTCATTCAGGCCTCCTTTTTAACGGGATTCTTATTCAGAAAGAGATTTCATATTTCGTGCCAGTGTCAAATCCTGATTTTTAGACAACTTCCAAGGACGTCTGGACAAAAATGCCCCTGAGATGAGTCCTATGGTGTACTAAAATGAACAGATTTAAAGAAGCCCGTACTTGAGCATCTTTGTTCTCAATTGTCTTCGTGTTATCCCGAGTCTTTTTGCTGCACGTGTCTGGTTCCAGTTCTCCTCTTGCAGGGCTCTAATAACAGCAGCCTTTTCAATTTCCGAGAGTTTCATACTTGACAACAGGGCAAGATCAGTGTAGTAGGTGTTGTCAACTTTGCTTATCCTGTGAGGCAGGTCACTGAGTGTAATGGTTTGGCCCTTGGTGAGCACCACCGCTCTTTCTATCACATTCTCCAGTTCCCTGACATTTCCCGGCCATTTATACCTCATTAAGGCTTCCATAGCTGTTTCTTCAATACCTGTAACGAGTTTATGATTTTCTTCTGCAAATCTTCTCAAAAATGACATAGCAAGTTTGGGGATATCCTCCATCCGCTCCCTCAATGGAGGGACGTGAATATGGATCACATTCAATCTCCAGTATAGGTCTTCTCTGAATCTTCCTCCTGTGACCTCCTCCTCAATATCTTTATTGGTGGCCGCTATAATCCGACAGTCTGAACTCAGGGGAAGGGTTCCACCCACTCTATAAAACTCTCTATCCTGAATGAACCTCAGTAACTTCACCTGCATCTGGATGGGCATTTCGGCAATCTCATCAAGGAAGAGGGTTCCCCCATTTGCAATCTCAACCTTACCCCTTTTTGTGGTTGTTGCTCCTGTGTATGCACCCGCCTCGTGGCCAAAGAGTTCATTCTCTATTAACTCTGAAGGTATAGCAGCACAATTAATAGGAACAAAAGGACCTTTTCTTGCTGAGGCACTATGTATCGCCCTTGCAACTAACTCCTTGCCTGTACCTGATTCTCCGGTAATCAATATAGTAGACCGGCTTGTGCTCACCGCTTCAATTATGGCCATAATTTCTTTTATTGCACGACTCTGCCCGATTATTCCATAATTGGGTTTTTCTGCTGTCTCAGCAACACCTATATGCCCACTGTGTATCAGTGTATGTCTAACGATGGCAAATATCTCTGTGAGATCAACCGGCTTTGTAATATAATTAGATGCACCAGCCTTCATCGCCTCTACAGCGTTTTCAATACTGCCATAAGCGGTAATCACAACAACCGGCACATCAGCAGAGTGGTGTTTGATCCATTTGAGGAGTTCTAAGCCTGATCTGCCGGGCAGACGCATGTCAGTGAGTACCAGATCAAAGTTGTTCTGCTGGAGTCTTGAAACGGCCTCTTCATAACTCCTTGCTGTCTCCACATAAAATCCTTTCTGTTTGAAGAACTTCTCAAGAGCCCTTCTTATATTCCTTTCATCATCCACCACAAGAAGCCTGTAACAGCCTTCCGGCATTTCAGATATCCTCCATAAAGGTCAGCCTCTGTTCTCCTAAGGGAAGCCTTATCAGAAAGTTTGCACCCACTTCAGAGTCCAGCAGATAAATCTGACCATAATGGGCTATTACAATCTTGTAGACAGTAGTGAGTCCCAACCCAATCCCGTCTGTTTTAGTTGTAAAGAAAGGCTGAAAAATTTTATCCTTCAACTCCTGTGGGATCCCCGGACCTGTATCCTTAAAAGAGACATCAAGCCAGTGCTCGTTGATCCTGAAGTCTATGATTATCTTACCACCAGTGGGCATTGCCTGTATGGAGTTCATAAATAAATTCATAAAGGCCTGTTTTAGAAGGGCCGGATCACCCTTCAACAAAGGTAATTGTATATCTTTCTTCTTTATCACCTTGACCCCTGCTTCTTCCAGATCAGGTTCAAGTAATTCAATCACACGGTCAATCACCTCCTCAATCCTGCATTCCTTCAGTACTGGCGATGGCATCTTTGAGAATCTCAGGAATTCCTCCATAGTGGCAGACATATCCGCTGCCTCTTCCTTGATTATCTCTATGTACTCCTTTATATTGCCGTTATACCCAGTTTCTTCTATACCTCCAATGGCAGCCTTTATTGCATGCATACTATTCCTTATTTCATGAGCGATTTGCGCTGATACCTCACCCACCGTCGCAAGACAGGACAGTCTCTGCCTCTCTTCTGAAATCCTTTTGTATTCACTCAGATATTTTTTAAGACTCTGAATCATCCGATGGAATGCTTCCCTGAGGTAAATGGTCTCGTCTCTCAGGGGCGATGAAATCTCTCCCTTTGTGGATGAAATGAGTTCTCTCTCAAAATTCTCTATCTCTTTAGTAAGGTCTACAACAGGTTTTGTTAACAGAGATGAAACCACAAAGGCACCACATATACCGAGTGCGGTAATCACAATGGCAAGATAGATGAGATGTCTCACCGTGTTCTTGAACTCTTTATTCAGGTTCTGTTGTTCCTTCTCCCAATCAAAGACTACTTCCATAAACCCGAAGAGATCACCATCTACCTCAACAGGCATGAAAATCTTTCCATCTAATTTTGTTATAAAATGCTTTTTTTTATATGACTCAAGCAACCTTAAAAGTTCATCATCGATTGTACCAAGTTTTCGGAGATCCTCTGAAGAGACAACAACACCATTTAGGTCAATAACTGTTGCCCCTTTTATCTGTGAAGCCTTTCGTAGTTGTTCAATTCTCGTGAGTAAACTACCAAAGTCCTTACTTATAAAGGCATCAGAGGCATCAATAGCGAGACGGGCTGCGATCCCTTCATGGAAGGTCTGTAATTGATTCTTAAGATTCTTTTTTGCAGATGAGAGCACCAGGAGGCTTACCGACAGAAAGATGACCATTATAAGGATGACCACATAAAATATTCCTTTTGTCTTAAAACTGGTCCGATCATATATCCATTTAAGAAGATACCATCTCATTGTATAATTCAACAGCAGGGAATCCTTTATAATTATTTAATGCTTTTTTTATTTTATCAATTATCTTTTGATCAACACCATATCCTGCCTCCAAGGTCCAATATGTCGGCAGTGGAACAGTTCTCAGAATGGATAGTTTCTGTACATGGAGGTCATCAATAAATGCCTCATACACTGCAGAATTTATTAACCCCATGGAGATATTTCCATTGTACACACTGAGCAGTACTTTCTCATAGGTGCCCACCGGAGTCAATCTCTTCTTGCTTATGCCAGAAATATTATGCATCAGAGAAGCCACTGCTATCTCCCCCCCTTTATTCTCGCCTCTTATGAGGAAAAAACGGGCATCTCTACCGAATATCCACACCTTTGCTAATCTGGTGAGTGAGGTCTCACTGTCGTTTTCAAACAGGGCTGAATACAGAAATAATACACCATCACCTTCCTTCATCCGCTCGATGAATAATCTCTCATCAGCAGGAACAATTATTCTGAACCTGAGGCCTGTCTCTTTAGTCAGATAGTTCATCATCTCTCCTACTCTACTTAAAATCTCCACCTTAGAGAGTACCGGTTCTACTATTACCGAAATCGGATCTGTACCTTTTGGAACAGGAATATTCATCAGTGCCCTTACAATGTCATATTCACTGTCTGAGGCAGGTCTGAAGGAATCAACTCCCTCACCTATACTCTCAAATATATGAGATCCTGAAGGACTGCTGTTTACCTCAAGAAAGGTCTCCCTGAGGTTGGCCAAAAGGTCAACACCTAAATCCTTACGAGCAGCGATGAGATACTGAGGGATAGAATAGGAATATCTGACAGTCCTGAGCCCTTTGTCAGCATATTTCTCTGCTACTGACTCGGGCACACCTGTGGCATCAAATACCTTTGCCAGTACAGAAACCACTGCGCTCTTATCAGAGCCTAACTTGACAACCTCAAAGAGTCCCTCTTCAGTAATACCAACCCTCTTCAACATAACAGTGGGTAGAAGCCCTGAGCCCGGACACTGATATCGGCCATAGACGAAACTTCTGTCTCTCAGGTCAATCGTCTTCTTTATATCAGAATCTTGCCGGACAACAATTGCACTCCTGTATTTTGAAGCACCACGAACACTGAGTTTGATGAGGGGCAGCAAAGGGCTCTCTGCCGCGGCCCTGCAGTAAAGGGTTGGACAGAGGAAGGCCAGATCAGCCTTTCCTTCTCTTAATTGTTTCAGGATGTCCTCTCCATCAGTGGCAACCCGCAAGGTGATCCTTAATGAAAGTCTCTCCTGCAGATATCTCTTAAGAGGGAGAAACCTTTTGTACATGGTAGTGGGAGACTCAAGGGGTATGAGCACAAATCTCAACTCTTCTATTGACTGAACACTACCTGTCCAGAGTATCCATATCAGTGAGATTATAAAGAATCTCTTTGTCACTTAATGATCAGATTATAACCCTCGGTCGGTCCACCTCAACATTAATTCTTTTTTTCTTCCTGATATAGTCTAACACAATCTCATATACAGGGGGACCCTCCTGTAGTTGCATAGAGGCCCATCCGGCAAAGGTGTATTCCCTGTCAGGGTCAACAGGCTTTCCCCTTACACGGAGATCTGCTATCCTGTTGCCCATCTTCTGTTCAGGATAGAGTATATAGTGGATGCCTCTTGAACGTACCATGTCACCACCCTGTTGTCTGTAGGGGTCTGGATTAAAGAGGTTATCGGCTATATCCTCAAGGATCTCTTTTAGTTGTGAACCTTTTATCTTACCTCTGTAGGTGTTTGGATATGTGATTGCAGTGTGAGAATAGACATCCTCACTGGTTATTTTACCTGGAAGAATCGTTGCTCCCCATCTGAATCCTGGAGACAAGGTGAAATCCACATCATAGTATTCCATTAGTGCATCACATATAAGATCGTCAAAGGTACCGTCAAAATTGCCTCTTCTGAAGAGCAGGACCTCCGTCTCTCCAATCACCTCGCTCAACTGCTTGAGATATGGAGTCCTTAATCTCTTTATAAGTGTTTCCATTTCATGGTCAGGTTTGATAACTCTGGAGAAGACAGGTATGAGTTTAAAGGAAAAGTCTTCAATCCTTTTTGACCTCACCTTCAGATCCAATCTTGCTAAAAACTTTCCATAACAGCCTGATCCAATGACAAGGGTTTTCCCCACTACAAAGGGTCTCGGTATAGCATCATGGGTATGCCCACCTAAGATCACGTCTATTCCCTTTACCCTTGATGCTATTTTTCTGTCCACATCAAAGCCACTGTGGGATAATAGGATTACTAAATCTACCTTCTTTGCCCTCACCTCATCTACAACTCTTTGAAGGTTTTCCTCTTTGATCCCAAAGGACCAGTCAGGAATAAACCTTTTCGGATTGGCTATGGGGGTATATGGGAATGCCTGACCTATAAGGGCAACAGAGACATCCTTTAATGACTTTATCACATAAGGCTCAAACACAGGATCTTCCCAGATTGCATCATGCACATTATGTGCAATAAATGGAAATTTCATCTTCTTTATCAGTTCCATAAGCCTCTGCTGGCCATATGTGAATTCCCAGTGACCGGTCATAGCATCACATTTAAGAAGATTCAGTACCTCTACCATATCCTCTCCTCTGGACCAGAGGCTCAATGCAGAGCCTTGAAGGGTGTCTCCTGTATCTACATACACAACCTTGCCCTCTCTTTCCTGTCTCACCTGTTTAATAAGAGTGGCAAGATGGGAAAATCCCCCCATCTTGCCATATTCTCTGGCAAGTGTCTGAAAATCTAAATAAGTAAAGGCATAAGCCAATGGGCTACCGTGCCTTATTCCATAGTACTTTAGGAACTCCATACCTGTTAAATGCGGTGGGGTGCCCTTCATTGCACCTATACCGATGTTGGTATCAGGCTCCCTGTAATAGGTTGGAAGGAGCTGGGCATGGGTATCAGTGGTATGCAGTATGGTCACATTTCCGATTGACCGAAAACTAACAACAGACTCAAAAGTGGGTTCTTCTGCAGACAATCCCTTTAGATTTATTGCAGATCCACCCATTGCAATCGCCAGACAGTATAGAAACTCCCTTCTGCTGATCATGATCTTCCCCTATTGAGGATTTATCATCACTGACTTTTCGTAAACGCCACCTTTGTTGTCTTTCCATACTATTCGGAGTGGTGCCTTCTTATCCGCCCTTAGATAAAAGGTAATCAATGGATTTGCACTTATAGCCCTTGTCCAGTCAAAGAGGGTTATCAACTCTCCTGAGTAATATATCTCTACCCGGTTAATATAGTATGCTGGGATTGTCTCACCCGTGGCTTTATCTTTTCTGAACCCCGTCTCCATGGGATGTCTAATAAGGACCTTTACTGGTATTATCTGCCCCCTTTTTATATTTTTCGGTATCCTGAATCTGATCTTACCTATTTCACTCATCCCCTGTCCTCCTGAGTTCATCCGCCACAACCCCCCCTGGTAACCTTCACTTCCTTCATTGTGGTATACAGAGAACCGTCGCTCATTTCTATTACTGCCCTGACAGGAGAAGTCTTCCTCATCTTGATTCTCATTGCAACCTCTGCCCTACCATTCTTTGGGGAAAGTTCTACACTGCCCACATAAGGGTTCATATTCCCATCCACAAATATATAGATCTTTTTTACATATAAAGAGACCTTCATAGGCATATCTGCACTCACTTTTACTGGGACCACAGCACCATTTTCGGCTATTATCGGCACACTCAGATTAATCTTGGAGGAGGGTCTAATCTCTCTACCGCCAAATTTCTCCTTTAAGACCCTCTTCAACCTTGCCTCATCATCCTCTGCAGCCTCTGTTTCCACAAATGGTTCACATAATAATGTAGCACCCCACACCGCAAGACAGAGTTTCAAGAATTCTCTTCTCTCCATATGACGAACTCTCCCTTTCATTTAACCTTTATATATGCGAATCCCTCATCCTGTAATTCCACAACTCTTACCTGTGCAGAGGGTACAGTAGCCACAAAGTGCTCCAATTTTTTCTTGTCAATGTTTAATCTCTGGAGGGTTATACTGCACTGTTCAAACTTCACACCATAGGCATCCACCAGTGTCTTCATTCTGTCATTTATGGCCTTTGCCAGTTTTGGAGGGATCTGCTTCTTGGCAAACTTGGTTCCCGCTTTGTCCTTGAGTAAAAACTGGACACAGGCGGAGTTTGCCACCATCCTGACATCATAGAAGATGCCATTTGTGGTGTAGTAGTTAACCAAATTATAAATATTTCTCAACATTGCATCAAACCTCTTTGCATCACCGAAGTCACAGTGATATACTGCTTTTCTCACCTTTTCATCTGCATTGGCCACCGTAAGAGAACCAACGACAAGAGAAATCCCTAACATCAGAGTTGCCAAACTCCTCATTGTGACCTCCTTGAAAGATTAATTTATACTACCCACCTCTGCCAGAATCCGGCCTTTGAGGGGGACTAACACTTACTAAGGATATACTCACAGAGCAAATCAACCAAGTCCTTCTTTTCTATAGCGCCTGGTATCCTGAGCAGTTCCTTGCCACCCTCTTCCTCAAAAATGAGCGTAGGTACACTCCTGATCATGTAGAGGTCTGTTAATTCCCTTGCGGTTTTGCCCCATGGACCGATTTTTCTGTTATTCTGCGTATCTATCTTTATAACCTCTATTTCATGCAACATTCTCTTCACATCCCTATCCTCCAGGACCTTCTGCATATATTCACACCATTTACAACTTTCATCATAAAAAAACAGAAGTCTCTTAGAGGGACCTGCATAAACTGAAGTAATAAGGATAAGAAACACAGCCCAGTGTATCATCATCTGTCTCATGACAACATTATATAGCAAAAGATGTGCCAGTTTACATGCTTAATTCACAGAGGAACTTTGACATCATAATGTACATTTTTGTACAGAGGGGATAAAGGAGATAGACCAAAATGTTCAGAAAAAATGGCGTCCCCAACGGGATTCGAACCCGTGTTACCGCCTTGAAAGGGCGGTGTCCTAGGCCTGGCTAGACGATGGGGACGCAAAACAGAAGTCAGAAATCGGAAGTCAGAAATCAGATATTCAGAGATCCGACTTCTGACTCTGTCTTCCCTTCTGGTGAGCCGCCGGGGATTCGAACCCCGCACACCCGCCTTAAAAGGGCGGTGCTCTGCCGACTGAGCTAGCGGCCCATCAGCAAAACAAATTAACCTTAGATTTTTAGAATAATATTTTTTCATGATATAAGTCAATTTTGCAGCAGGAATATTCTTCCAAAAATGAATACCGTCATCTTACGTGTAACTCAACTATGTCTCTGTCCTGAAGAGGATAGTCCTTTTGAACCCTCTGACCTGGAAACTTTGATGACCCCCAGATACAGGCGTATTTGAGGTTTCTTACAAAATCCTTATGGATTAAGGAGGCAAGGTCAAGCACAGTGGCTCCTTTTGGAAGGATAAAGGGGACGGTAAGATCGGGTTTGTTACCAGGCTCCTTTGTATAAACACGGATGATCCCTGAGTGCTCAAATACCATTCTTTTCAGTTCTTCAAGCCCTGTCTTTTTTGTGGTTGAAACAGACACTACTGGATACCTATCTTTAAATGCCTCTCTGAGAGCCTTCAACCCGCCTTCCTCAGGATCAAGATCTGCCTTATTTGCTACCAGAATCAGTGGCTTACCTGGGATGATCTTCCATTTCTGGAGTTGTTCCAGTATGAGTTCAGCCTGTATCTCAGGTGCATCAGACAGATCAATCACAACCAGCATAAGATTGCTCCCTCTTATAATTGATGAGACCCATCCATCTGTAGATGAGTTCCCTATAGGTGGCAGATCCACAATCTGAAATTGTATGTCTTCAAAGGGCATCATCCCTGGCATGGGCATTACAGTACTCATAGGATAAGATGCAATAACAGGACGTGCATTGGTAAGGGTTGCCAGGAGGGAGGACTTGCCAGAATTTGGAAGGCCTACGAGCACAATCTGTGCAGCCCCCTCTTTCTCTACACTGTAGAGGTCGCCTCTGCCTGACTTCTTCCTCTTTTCGGATTCCTGACGGAGTTTTGAGAGTCTTCTTCTCAGTTCTGCCCTGAGTTTATCCGTTCCCTTGTGTTTTGGAACAGTGGAAATTAACTCTTCAAGAAGGGCAATCTTTTCCTGAATACTCTGGGCTTCTCTAAACCGTTTCTCAACCTCAAAGTACTCAGGAGGTAGATTAGCGGGCATATAAAAATATAGCACTTATGGGGACAAAAATTCATCTTGTCATCTGCTCAGAATTACACCGCCATAGGCGTGGCCTGTAATAGATTCATAGGTGAATAAGGGTTAAAGTGAGGCATTAAATCCAGTGATACCTTGAGTGCCGATGCCAGAGTTACACCCTTTTTGCCTAACTGAACAGGGTTTACATTATCTTGTAGGGAGATAGAGGCCCTGCCATCAGGCAGGGCCTATGAGAAAGGGGTTCTGAGCAGAAGGGGCTAAATAAATAGGGTAGAGTCTGCCTCGAGTGCGAACTCTACAAATCTGTCGGCATCGGCTACCTCGACACCCTCGATCAGGTCTTCTTCCTTGTAACCAAGCATCTTCATTGTTGCGGAACAGGCGATCAGTTTAACGCCGGCATCCTTACACATCTGGAGCATCTCTGGTATGCCTGCCCAACCGACATTGTTAGCCAGTTGAGGGAGTTCCTCCATTCCCTGTGGAGGTGGCAGATTCCTGTTCTTCTCCCTGTGGAGGATATTAAGACCACCAAAGGCAAAGAATATCCTCACATCTGCATCAAGTGTGGCAGCAGTTGCTCCAATTACAAGTGGGGCATAAGCCATGTCAAGGGTGGCCTTGCTGGCCACAATCGCCATCTTCTTTGCCGCCATCTTCTCCTCCTTCTTTAATGGATTTATTCAATTATAAACGGAGTGTTGATAATTTGTCAATATGTTTAGAAACTTCTAAACTTTCTGAAAAACCCAGTCCCAATTTTTGTAAAATATTAAAAAACTGAACTAAGGAGGGCTGTTATGGAGGTTATCAGTGAAAAAAGGGTGAACGGGAAGGTCCTCAGACTTGTCAAGGGGGATATCACTGAAAGGGATGTTGATGCGATCGTGAATGCTGCAAACTCCCATCTGAAACATGGAGGAGGGGTAGCAGGTGCAATAGTCAGAAAGGGTGGACAGGTGATCCAGCAGGAGAGCGACAGGATAGGTTATGTACCTGTTGGCTCTGCGGCCATAACTACAGCCGGAAGCCTCCCCTGTAAGGCTGTGATACATGCTGTGGGTCCCAGGATGGGTGAAGGAGATGAGGACAACAAACTCCGCAGTGCTGTACGGAGTGCACTCCGGCTTGCTACAGAAAAGGGGTTTAAAAGCATTTCTATGCCTGCGATAAGTTCAGGAATCTTCGGGTTTCCGAAGGACAGATGTGCCCAGATACTGGTGGGAGAGTCCAGGAGTTTTTTAAAGGAAAATCCTGATACATCCCTGGAAGTGGTGGAATTCTGCATCTTTGATAACGAAACCCTGAAACACTTTGTTGCTGAATTCGATAAACTCTGATGAGAATCCCTATTGTAATGCCAGTATTGAACGAGGAGGCGGTTCTGGAGGAGACCCTCTCCAGGGTTGATGGTTAGATAGACACCATTGAGGACCTGGTGAGGTATGCCAGACATAAAAGAGTTCCCAGAAGTATTTATACCAGTATTCGTGGCGATTGATGTCTTTGCCCTTCTACCCTTCTTTATCAGTTACACAAGGGGGTTACCTCCCGATGCTGTACGGAGGGTAATAAATCAGTCTATAATGACAGCCCTTGGTGTGAGCATAGGGTTTGTTGCAATAGGAGAGGGTATATTCAGGATTCTGGGCATCACTGTGGATGACTTTAAGGTGGCAGGAGGTCTGGTACTGCTGGTTATCGCGGTGCTTGAACTCGTTAAGGAAGAGGGAAGGCACAGGAAGAAGTCAGTTACAACAACCATTGGTGTTGTTCCTCTTGGTGTACCGATGATTGTTGGGCCAGCCCTTCTCACCACCCTGCTTGTGCTTGTGGACCACTATGGTGTAATTATAACCCTTTTTTCTCTGTTGCTCAACCTATTTATAGTATGGCTTCTGTGTAAGAATGCCACCAGAGTGGTGAGAATCATAGGGAAAGAAGGGGTCCTTGCAATCTCGAAGTTGATGGCCATACTGCTCGCATCAATAGCAGTAATGATGATAAGACTCGGCTTACAGGGTCTGCTCGGGCTTCAATGATGCCCACCCTCAGAGTGTCCACCTGCTATTATATACACAGCCTCTGAGGGGCCGAGGTTGTCCATCAAACAGGTCTCCTCACCACGCAGATGGATTGCCTCACCCTCTCTCAGTCTTCCAGTGTACTCCCCGGATATGCCGAATTCTCCCCTCACAGCAAACACTATCTCCTCATGACCTCTGCCAGGTTTGAGCAATCTCCCCTTCTCACCCGGCCCCATTACACCATAGATGAGGTAGCAACCATGAGAACCCGTCTGTTCTGCACCGAGTATGTACTCTCCGGACCCCTTCAACAACTCAGAAACCTTAAAGACCCTGATCTCTTTTGACATCTCAGCGGTTAACAACCTTTTATTCTCTTCCTCTTTCTCTTTTCTCCCTTCAGTGTCTTTAGATAGGCTGCCAGATCCTTCATCTTTGGTGAGTCCTTTGAGAGTGCCTGACCCTTCAGGGCATTCTGGATGCAGAAGTTAATTGCATCTTCAATTGTTGCCTGCTTTTTACCCATAATTGTGAAACTCTCTTTCTGTCCATTAATCCCTCTCCCTTCTGGATGACAACTGGAACAACTCTTACCATTTGTACCGAGGGAGGGGTCATCAAAGAGGGCCTTGCCCCTCTGTATATCACCTCCCGCAAAGACCAGTCCTGCAACGAGCAGAACCCCTAAAACGGACAGCATTAATGATGTGATTTTCATCTTTGACCTCCTTTCTTAAAGATCTTTTTTATTTTATCCTAAACCAACGACTCGTTAATGTAATGGGTATTACATCAGTACCGGAGTATCGCCCCAACACCACCCCTTTCTCTCAGCAGATCCTTTTCATAGGCAATAACCTCAACTGTAGCACCCTGTTCAAGGGCCTTCTGAGACATGTAATCACCTATATGCTCTACCTCTTCCATATTATTAGCACAGTAAGGACAGATATCCATATGGTTGACAGTAAGAAACCCGCATCCCTTACATCTGAATCCACTCATGGCAAGGTCCCTATCAATAACAAGTATATGCACCTTCCCCTCCCAGAGGGCTGTGATTGTATCATCCACTCCAAGCACTGCAGCATCACCTTTCAGTGCCTTGGTTATGAGCCTCTCCAGCAACCCCCTCTCCTTCTGCCTCTCATATTCCTGTATTAATGGACTGACCTTCTGAAGGACGTCATCCGGTCTTATAAGGATCTCCGCATTGAATTCCCCCTTCACCTTCTCCCTGATATGCTGGGGCAATATCTGGAGAAATCTTGTCCTCGCCTCTTCGTGCCCCCCAACAAAGATGATATCGATCCTCTCATTATGTAGAAGGTCCTCAAGGGTCTTTTCAACCTCCTTTAAATGTATTCCTACATGGTAGTCTATATGTCGCTGATAGTTTTTTTCTGCAAGTGCAAACCATCCCCCTTTTTTGTGTTTGCCCGGCACATCAGGGGTGTGTACCATGGCATACTCCATGATCTCTGACTGCTGTACTATAAAAACCCTCCCATGTTCCTTGTCTATAATAAGCACAAGATATCTCGGGTAATTATCTATCAGGTCCAGCAGTGGTTCAATGCAGGGGGTCATGTCGATTACGAGTTGATTCTTTACCGGCACTGACAGATGATAGATCCTCCAGAGGCCGGTCATTCCAGAAGAAAATATCACCAGCGCCCTTTTGAACTCCCTCTTATTGGTAACTATATAAGATTCAATCCTTTCAATGTCACCCTTTATTGACTTATATATCTCCTTGGGCGTATTCTCTTCAGCCTCCTTTATGAGATTCTTCAGGTGGGTGATGTATTCCCCCTTCGGATTTGTAATTGGATCAACATTAAGATAGAGGCTCACATAATAGTGTTCACCTGCTGTGATCTCTTCCAGTTCTCTCAACTCTTCACGGCTTACCATACCTACCTCCTTCCAGATTTCTGAATATCTCAATAACCGATATAAACATTGCTATCACAAGAGGCCCCAGGACGAGACCTATCAGGCCAAAGAACCTCAATCCACCGAGGACACTAAAAAATATCAGGAGCGTGGGCATTCTGGTACGCCCGCTGATAATAACGGGCTTCAGGAAATTGTCCACCATACTTATTATAAAGGTTCCTACAAAAAAAAGTATAATTGCCTTCAGGTAGAGTTTCTTCACAATGAGATAGACGAGGACCGGGCCCCATACTCCAAAGGCCCCGAGGGCAGGGATGAATGACATTATTGCGGTGGCAGTACCCAGAAGCACTGGTGCGCCAAGACCGAGCAACAGAAAGGTTATGCCACCAAGAATTCCCTGTATAACTGAGACCACAACCCCTCCATAAATGGTGGATATCACCATATCCTTCATCTGTGTGGCGAGTCTGTCCTTCTGTCGGTCTGAAAAGGGTAGGTAGTCACCTATTCTTGCTACGAATCCGGGGCCGTCCTTCAGCATGAAGAACATGGCAAACAGCATAAATACAAAGTTTATAACTACAGATGCCACATTGGCCACCCCTGTGGTGACATTGCTCAGTACAGACCTGCCCAAGCGGGTGACCGCAGTGGAGACCATGGAGGACAGGTCAAGTTCCTTCAAGTTCAATGCCTCTTTCAGGCGTTCCTGCAAAAGGATTACCCTTTCAGTCTTCATCCATCCATCAATCTGTGGTATACCCTTGGTATTTAGATAATGGAGAAAGTCCCTGATCTCCACTGCAAGGTTTACCAGAAGATATGTGAATGGTCCTATAATAATCAGTGCAACAACCACCAGGGTTAGTCCTGAAGCCAGGCCTTTCCACCTTATGAACCTCGTAATATATGCATAGAGGGGATAGAAGACCACTGTCATAACTATTGCCCATGCTATAGGTGTCAGAAAGGGTCTTATTATCTGAAAGGACAGATATGCAAGGATCCCGGTTATCCCTATGAGCATGAAGAGATAGAACCTTCCCGTGCTCACCTCTGTCTCACCTTTCGATCCGCCTTTAACTCGGTTATGAATAACCTATAGATGTATTTAGTGAGTCTCCAGGGCCTCTTCACTCCCTCTGTCTCCTTCTTTATTGACTCAGTCAACAGGGGGACCATCCTGAGGGTCTGTCCTGTTATTTCAAAGAAATCATTAACAGGTATCCGGAGTCTCTCAAGTGGACCAAGGAGCCTCCTCAGGGCAAAAAGAAACCTCTCCATTCCAGCAAGAGGTCCTCCCTTTAATGGGCCCAGAAAGAGAACCTTTGCCCCTACCATCAGAACTGCAACTCTTGATGCCCTCACAAGGGCCGCCTTCAATGACTCCTCAGTTATTGTAAAGAGCCCATTATGGACCAGAACCCTTCCTGGCAACGAGAAGAGATTGCCCACAAAGGTGCCTCCTGTAAGTAGAACTATAAAGAAAAGCCCCTTCCGCATCCTGCTGTCAGGCCAGAATAGCATAATCATCGAAGATACCGCTATACCCAGGAGGGCAAAAAAGGGGTCCTGATTCAGAAATACAATTAAAAGGAGAAGGAGAAAAGAAAAGATCCTCAGATATATCCCAACCATTCCTTAACCCTCCAGATATCAACTTTCAGATCTCATCTGGTATTCTGTCAGATTTGAGGTGACCAATGCAACAGAGACATCCACTCTGTAAATTGCCGTTTGACTCTGGTCAAAATCAAATAAAGGGCGAGGGTTGCCGAAAAATCTGAATTTCAGCGACACCGACAGTGCCTTTGCCAAAGTAACCACCTTTACCCGGAAGGTGAACAAGGTTCAGAACTGTATTAATTAATTTCGGTCAAAACTATTGGACCCTTTTAACCCGTATCATCCTCACCTGCCATTGCAAGTTTGGGTGAACCGGGTAGTGTGAGGATATATCTGTAGATCCCCCTTCCAAGGGCCTCGGCAGTCCTCTGTCTGAAAGAGGCCTTCCTAAGTAGTCTCTCCTCTTTAGGATTGCTGATAAATCCCACTTCAACAAGCACAGAGGGCATCTCTGCACCTACAAGGACATAAAAGAGGGCCTGTTTAACACCAAGGTCTTCTATCTCTCTGTAGTATCTGCTGAGTCTTCCAACAAGGCTGTTATGAACATGATAGGCCAGTCTTAGAGACTCATCCCTCTTACTCTCCCTTTCCAAGGAGGCAAGAATCATCCCCAGTTCAGTCTGGCTCTTTTTCATCTTCTCTACTGATATGGCATTCTCTCTGGCTGCTACCTTCAGGGCCTCTTCATCATTGGTCCAGTTCAGCAGATAGGTCTCAACCCCTCTCAGGGTCTTTCTCCTGCTCGCATTGATATGAATAGAGACAAAGACATCGGCATTATAACGGTTTGCTAAAAGGGTCCTGTCTTTGAGACTCACAAATCTGTCGTTATCACGCGTGAGATACACCTTCAGTTTATATCTATTCTCCAGAATCTTCTTCAGCCTCTTCGCTATGTCAAGGGTAACATCCTTTTCTTTCAAGCCTCCAGGCCCTATAGCACCCGGGTCTTCCCCGCCATGTCCTGGGTCAATCACCACCACTCTCCTTGGCCTGAAGAATGGATCGGCCTCATGAATGATGTCAAGGACTATTCGCGGAGGGGAGTTGAGAAAGAATGTCCTGTATCTCTCCTCGCTCTTAAGGTCTACAACTATCCTTAGGACATCCCTCTTGAATCTACCAATCCTTATCCTCTTCACCGGTCCACGTGATATCTCCACCTGATCCCTTCTGGTGCCATTCCTGACATCCTTAAGATCAAAGTATATCCTTGCAGGTTCTCTGAGAAACCCTGATACATATTGAACTGAGCGATCCAGTTCAAACACCACTCTGGTCTTTTCCTCTGAATGGCTATATCTGACCTCTTTAAGTTCTGCTGAGAAGGTATCAACAGCAATGAGCAGGAAGATGAGACAGAAGGCCAATCTCTTCACAATTCCCTCACCTCCCTGATCTCTGATACCGCCTCCCGGAAGATCTTTTCAACCCAGGTCTTCATCGTCATTCCGGCCATCAGACAGCCCTTACATCTGCCTTTAAGCCTCACATAAAGAACCCCCTCCTTAAACTCCACCACCTCAAGATCACCTCCCTCCTGTTGGAGCCCCTTTCTTACCATCTCCAGCGCCATCTGAAAGGTCTTACTCTCCAGCATGGCTTTTATTATAACAAAAAATGTATTATTAATCAAGATGTTAATTCTAATAACATAATATATTGGTTTATACTTTTGCAGAAAGCATATGTTATTTAATTAGATGTCAGGTTAACAGGGGGCGTGCCTTCAGGGGCATTTTACGTCTCACCTCTGTAGCCTATGTTAAAATAAATTCAGATGGTTCAGGGGTTTAATGAGAATGTAAATTATCAGGGGGCGGTATTCCATATCCAGACGGAGGATATGGGAGGGGAAAAATGTACTATGGTATCCACTGTCTTTCTGGGCGGGATGGTGGTCTACAGGAAGGAGGTAAATTATTCCGAGATAATAAAGAGGGGGATAAAGAGAGAGAGGCTCAATCTTGTACTGGAGAAACTCCATAAAAAGGTGAAGGATGAACTCTTAATGGGGCTCTATGATGAGAGGATAAAAGAACTCAGATTTAAAGAGACCAGGAGGGCAAAAGGGACCGGCCCCTTAATGGACTTTTTGACAGAAGTGATGCTTCCCGACCTCAAAAGGGTATTCAGGGTTGAGTTGTCAGAACCGGATATAAGAAGGATAGCGAGTTCTCTGCCTTCTGTAGAGGACACGAGAGAGGGGTTTCTTGCACTGTTTAAAACGGTCTATAATCTTCTTCAGGAGAGGGTCGACAGAGAGAGATACAAGTCCCTTGTCAAGAAGTGGCTTGCTGGCATACCCAGGCCTATGACTTCAGTGGAGGGATTTGAAGATCTGCTCAGGAGGGTGATAAAGGAGGACCTTTCAAAGGCAATAGGTGGTAGCCTTGCTGAGGCCCTTCTGCACAAGGTCCTTTCAGAGATCCATCCCCTCTTTCTCAAGCAGCCCAATGCCTTTGAGGTGATTATAGAGAGGATACTGAATTCCGGGGTTGTAGTGAAAATGACCGATCCGGATTGGAGGCAGATGCAGAGAGAAAGGTGGTTGGACAGATACAGAAACATTGTAGACTCGCGTCCCTTAAATGTCTGAGTCCAGAGACAAGAAGAGACTATTAATTATAAAACCGAGTTCACTCGGCGATATAGTGCATACCCTCCCGGTACTCAGTCAGATCTACAGGTCAGGTGAGTTCTACATAGACTGGTTGGTTGCCTCTGGGTTTGATGGTCTGCTGAGAGGACATCCCATGTTGAACAGGCTCTGGGTAGTAAGCAAGGACCGTTGGAGGGGACCAATGGGGGTGATCAGGTTTTTCAGGGATGTAATCCTTCTAAAAATGTCTTTCAGGAGAGAGGCCTATGATGTGGTCCTTGATATTCAGGGGCTCTTCAGGAGTGGAATACTCACGTTTGTCTCCGGTGCACCTCTAAGGGTGGGATTCAGTGATGCAAGGGAAGGGAGCCCTTTGTTTTACAACAGAAGCACTGCAGGTGGAAAGACCCATGCTGTTGAGAGATATTTGAAACTCCTGCCTTTGATAGGGATTGTCCCTGGCGGGGTTGAGTTTCCATTACCACATCTACCACCAACGCCTGTTAGAACCCCCTACTATGTGGTGGCCCCCGGTGCAAGGTGGAAGACAAAGATATGGCCTACAGGACACTTCTCTGAGACGATAGGCCTTTTAAAGCACATGCTCCCCTCACTCACACCAGTGATTGTCGGAGGCGCCTCTGACACCGAACTGGCGAAGGAGATATCGGAGATGAGTGGTGTGGAATGTATTGACCTTACAGGCAGGACAGACCTGAAAACACTTGCGTCAGTACTCAAGGGGGCAAGGTTTATGCTCACCAATGACTCTGGTCCAATGCACCTTGCTGCGGCAATGGACACCCCTGTGTTTGCTATATTCGGTCCCACCAGTGAAGAACTAACCGGCCCTTATGGACAGATCCAGAATGTCCTGAAGACAGACCTTCCATGCAGGCCCTGTTTCAAAAGGACCTGCGAGCACACCAGTTGCATGAATGGGGTCAGACCAGAAGAAGTGATTAATAAAATAAAAGATTCTATAAGCATTTTTAATCATTCCCCTATTGACTGACCACCCTGTTATCCTCTAATATTTTTCTCATAAAAAGAGGGGCGTAGCCCTTAAAAAGAAAGGGAAGAGGGAGGGCTTTATGGTAGCGCTTGTCATCACAGGCCTTCTGGTGGGTATAATCACGGGGTGGGTCCTGCAGAGAGGTCGTTACTGCATGAATACTGCCTTCAGAGACTTGATCTTCATCAATGACTTTACTCTCTTCAAGGCCTATCTGGTTGCATTGGTGGTATCCATTATTGGTGCGAACCTCCTGGAAGATGTTGGAGTGATCGAAGAACTCAGGAGACAGGCATTCTTTCCCCTGGCAAATATAATCGGGGGCTATATCTTCGGTCTCGGGATAGTGCTGGCAGGTGGCTGTGGAAGCGGTATCTGGTACCGTGTGGGTGAGGGGTTGTTTGCTGCCTGGGTTGCAGTCCTGGGCTTCATGATAGGGATATTCACAACAAGGGATGGAATACTCAAGCCGGTTTACAACTTTCTGACCAGCATACACATCTGGCAGACTGAGCAGGGACTGAAGTTGATGACCGATGCCCAGCTCGAAGAAACCACTCTCGAAACACAGGTTCCTACCCTTTACAATATCATAGGTGTGAATAAATGGATAGTTATTGCAGCCATTGTTGTGATAGTGATCCCGATCCTGCTGAAGGGCAAATACCAGAAACCACAGAAGGGTTACCCGTGGCCTGTGGCCGGCTTACTGATCGGTGTTGTGATAGTACTCGCTTGGTTCGCCTCAGAGAAATGGGGTGGTGGCGCAAGGGGTGTCTCCTACACCGGGCCAACGAGAGAACTCTTTAATTTTATTCTTAAGGGAAAGGAGCCTACCTGGAGCGCCATGCTCGTGCTCGGCACCCCGCTCGGGGCGGCCCTAAGTGCAATAGGACTGAAGGAGTTCAAACTGAAGGCCCCTGGTGCAGAGGAACTACTGAGGGTCTTTGTGGGTGGTCTCATAATGGGATTCGGAGCCACTGTGGGCGGAGGTTGAAACGTTGGACACGGGTTGACAGGCGTGTCAACCTTGGCTATCTCAAGCATAGTGGCCACAATTTTTATTGTCCTCGGTAACTGGACGATGGTCTATTTCCTGTTTATAAAGCCGATGAAGGACTTGGATATCTAAGGGGATCCGGGGGGTATACCCCCCGGACTCCAAATTGACATTAACAGATGCTCTAAAATTTGAAATTGAAGTTGACAGCCGCAAAAAAAATTTTTACACTATAATTGCAGGAAAGACTCAGGAAAGGGGGTGGTAGCCAGAGAAGGTAATGTAGGTGTTCTGAGGGATACTAATTAGGAGAAACAAAAAACTCCAAAAGAAAGGGGAGGAAGTATGAAGAAGGTATTGATGGTACTTGGTCTATCAATGTTAATTATGGTTCTTGTTATTCCCTCCGTTTATGCTGCAATCGGCAAGGGTGAGTGCTATGAAGTGCCTCAGAGTCCGGCAGCCGGTGTTGAAAGGGCAGGTGTTAAGTTCACAAAAGGCGTTGCCTACATCCAGACTCACGGCGGTCACGTTGCCCTTGTTGACCTTGTAACAGGAAAGGTTGCAAGGATACCCCACGGCAAGGATTCAGACGCCCTCACACTCTCAAAGGACGGTAAGACCCTTTATGTATTCAGCCTGGATGGCTATGCAAAGGAGATCGACCTGGAGACGGGCAAACAGACCGACTGGATCAAGTTGGGTAAAAAACACTGTGGGTCCAATATCGCCCCTGATGGTACTGTATGGGTCTCTGATATGGCTGATGGCCATGTCTATGTCTATGACCCGAAGACCCACAAACTCCTGGACAGTTTCCCTGTCAGCAAGTCCATATGTGGCATCACCTTCTCAAAGGATGGCAAAAAGGCCTATATCAGTGACATGCCCGGTGGGTTTATAAGCATTGTGGATGTAAAAACCAAAAAGGTTATTGGTAAGATTGAGGGTGTCGGTAACTTCATTCACCGTGCAAGACTCAATCCCCAGGGGACAGAAATATGGCAGTCCGAGGGTAATGAACTGAAAGGTGGCAAGCCCTATGGCGTGGGCTATGCCGAGGCAGGTGGTGCCCCTGGTGGTGTTGTCGTCGTTGATGCCAAGACTGGCAAGGTGAAGGACTTTATCATCACAGGTGGTAACCCCCATGATGTAGACTTCACCCCTGACGGAAGGTTCGCCCTCGCTGCCGTGAGACAGGTCCCTGAGCAGGACGACAGCGGTATCGTGGTGATTGACACCAAGACAAAGAGGGTCGTGAAGGTCTACTCTGCCTGTAAGAAGTGCCACGGTGCCCTTGGTGTGGTGATTCCAGAGGAAAAAGACGGAGGAAGACCATTCCTCTGCGGAATCGACATTGACTGGAACAGAAAGGGCTTCCCGAAGAAGGCAATAGACCTGGAACAGTAAGGAAATGGTGCCTGGAGGAGGGTATTTCTCCTCCAGGCATTCTTAAGTTATGAAGAAGATTCTCTTCATCATAGTTCTATTACTTGTCTTCTACTCTATCGGTGCATTCTATCTTGCCGGTCCCATTTCAGAGTCTCATGGGCTTGTCATAGATGTGTGTAAACATAAGACACATCACATCTTTTATCCAATACTTGTTATTGTACCGGTCTCATACATCTGGTTCTACCACTGCAGGCCCATTCAGGGCTCTTTCAGTGTATTCCTGTATATACCCTTTCCTCCCATTCACAGGATTGACAGACCACCTTTAACTTGACTTCTCAGAGGTCTATAGCAAATAATTAAAACCCAATATATAAAAAAAGGAGACCAAAGTGGCACGTATAAGCCTTTTCCATATAGCAAGAAAAAACCTCAGAAGGAAACTCTTCAGAAGCACCGCTATTGTGGCCTCTGTGATGGTGGTTGCGGGGACACTGTTTGCTGTAACCACTGTGATAGAGTCTGTGGAGAGGAGCCTGAAAAGGGGGACAGCCAGACTCGGTGCCGACATCATGGTGGTGCCTGCAGAGGCAGAGGCGAAGGCAAAAACGGCCCTCCTTGCAGGAGAACCCTCTATCTTTTATATGGACAGAGAGGTCGAGGAGAAGGTAAGAAGGGTGCGGGGTGTAAAGAGGGCATCATCTCAGGTCTTTCTTCAGAGTGCCTCATACCAGTGCTGTGACCTGGCCAACATGCTCCTTATAGGGTTCGACCCAGAGACAGATTTTACTATCATGCCCTGGCTTTCGAAGGAACTCACAAGACCGCTCGGCACCGAAGAGGTGATTATCGGTAGAGGGATCACCGCCTATACAGTTGGCTCAAAGATAAGGTTCTACGGTAAGGAATTTGAGGTGGTTGGTATACTTGAGGAGACAGGGATGGACTTTATAGATAACTCTGTGTTCATGCCCTATGATGCTCTGAAGAAACTGGCAGAAGAATCAAAGAAAAAAAAGGGTGTTGTCCCTGCAAACCTCCCAGTGAACAAGATATCAACCGTCCTTGTCCAGGTAGACCCTGAAATAAGTGCCAGGAGGGTGGCCATATTTATTGAACATGATGTTGATGGAGTAAAGGCTATAGAGGCTGAACAGGTGATAGCCTCTGTGAGGAGACAACTCTTCATCCTCCTCAGGAGTATCCTCTCTGTAAGCCTTATACTCTGGATAATGGCCCTCCTGTTGATAGGTGTCGTCTTTTCCATGATAGTAAATGAACGCCAGAGAGAGATTGGACTCCTCAGGGCAATGGGGGCAAAGAGACGAAACATCTTTCAATTGATCATGACAGAAGCGACGATGCTGTCTTTAATAGGCGGTATCCTTGGTATCATCGGTGGAGGTGCCTTTCTGTATATCTTCAGGGGCCATATCAGAGAGGCACTAAACATCCCCTATCTATGGCCTTCCGTAGGGGAGTATCTGGTACTTATAGTACTCTGTATAACACTGTCTCTTATTACAGGGGTGGGAGCTGCTCTATATCCAGCAATAAGATCCATGATCATGGAACCCTATAATGCGATAAGGAGAGGTGAATGATGGATGCGATAATTGAAGTGAAAGACCTCACGAAGACATACAGGGTGGGGTCAGATGTAATCAAGGCGGTGGACAATGTCTCATTCACCGTCCAGAGGGGGGATTTTCTGTCTATACTCGGCCATTCTGGCAGTGGTAAGACCACGCTCTTGAGCCTTATAGGTGGTCTCACCAAGCCCGACTCTGGCACTGTCATCATTGATGGTACGGATATCTGGGCAATAAGTGACGATGAACTGAGTGAGTTGAGAAACAGAAAGATAAATTTTATATACCAGTTTGCCAGTCTGGTGCCCACCCTGAACGTGATTGAGAATGTCCTCCTGCCCACAGCCTTCAGCAGGGAAAAGACAGATCCCTATGAGTATGCGATTGAACTGTTGAAGATGCTAAAGATAGACGACAAGGTAAACTCCTATCCAGCGCAGTTGAGTGGTGGACAGCAGAGGAGGGTTGCCATTGCAAGGGCCTTTATAAACAGACCACAGATAATCCTGGCTGATGAACCCACAGGTGACCTTGATGAGGAGACAGAGGCTGAGGTGATGGAGTTTTTCCAGAAGATGAATCGTGAGAATCAGATAACGTTCATTATGGTCACTCACAACTCGGCCCTGGCAAAACTGACCAATAGGGTGTACAGGATGGCTCGCGGGAGGCTTCAGATTGAAAACGGTTAAAAAGATGATCACCTGGTTAATTCTGCCCCTGATGCTGTTGGCCTGCGAAAAGGGGGAGCCCCTCCTTTCGATAAAATGGCCTCAACTGGTCTCCACAAAGAGGTCTGTTGGTTCGGTATTTATGCTTATCCTGAACGATGGCAGTGGAGAGGATATACTTGTGGGATGTGGCCTCAAGGGATACCCTGGTGTCGTCTGTGAACTCCATGATATCCAGGGTGGAAGAATGAAAAAGGTTCAGAAAATGGTGATAAGGTCTAACTCTGAACTGGAACTAAAACCGGGCAGCAAACACCTGATGCTCTTTGGACTGCCTGATGACCTGCCTGAGAAGGTAACCATTGTACTTCAGTTTCAAAGAAGCGGTGAGATTGAGATAACCGCAGGGGTGAAGAGACTATGAGAAAACCTTTACTCGTATGTATTCTTTTTATCTTTGTTGCCAGTATATTCTTTGCTGTCCTTACCCCGGTCTATTCTATAAATGGAAAAGGCCAGAAGGTTGCCCTTTCTCTGGATACATGTTCAAAGAAGACGAGAGGGCTCATTGCAGACCTCTCAAGCACGATTTTTGAACCCCAGACGGAGATAGCATTCTCTTATGATATCAGCGAGGTTCTCCAGTATTCCGCTGACTCACTTTATAAACTGTTGATCCCCTCAAAGGTCTTTAAACCACCAGAGGCATAACCCACAGACATTTCATATCCGATCCAGAAATCTTTACTGAAAAGGAGGTCTGTTATGAAGAAGGTCCTGTGTGTTCTGTCTATTTGTTTCTTAATAATGACCTCTGCTGGTTATGGGCTTGCAGAGGGACCAAAGCATCCAGGTGATAAAGACAAATGTCCTGTCTGTGGTATGGCGGTCAAGCCATACCCCAACTGGGTGGCAGAGATCGAGTTCACAGATGGCAGTTACGCCTTCTTTGACGGACCAAAGGACATGTTCAGGTACTACTTCAACCTCTCTAAATACGGTAAGGACAAATCCCAGATAAAGGCACTGTATGTGACAGAGTACTACACCACGAAGTTAATAAGGGCTGATGAGGAGGACCTGTACTTCATTGTTGGCAGCGATGTGATGGGCCCGATGGGTGCAGAACTGATCCCTGTTAAGGGGAAGGCAAATGCCGAGACCTTCATGAAGGACCACAAGGGCAGAAAGATGATCAGGTTCTCTGAGGTGACCCCGGCGGACCTGCCGGTGATGAAGCACCACAAGATGAAAGGGATGAAGGGGATGTAAACTGTCGGGGCAGGTCTGCCTGCCCCGATATATACCCCAGAGGAAATAAATGAAATACAGGAGATTTCTGATATTACTCATTACGGAGAGCCTGATACTGCTGGGACTCCTGTTGTGGGGTCATTACAGGGGACAAACGGAGTTCGTCCGTCTTACGGGATTGAAGGATCTGGTGACCTCCCTGATGCTCACTGACCTTTCAATATGGACAGAGGCGAGGTACACACGACACCCATCACAGACAGATCTTTTCAGTGCCTTCCAAGACTGTCCAGGCTGTCTGGAGCACTTTCCATCAGGCTCTATAGTCTCTGTACCTCCCCATCTAAGGAGACCCGAGGAGATACCATGAGACGTCACCTGTTTATACTGGAGTTTGCACTCTCCGGGCTCTGCAGGAGACGTTACAAGAACCTGGCCCTTCTGGTCGCCTACTCTCTTCTCATCTTTATAATCTCCTCCATCCTCTTTTTGACCCATGCCCTTAAAAGGGAGGCAGAACTACTGCTACAGTCATCCCCGGAGATAACAGTCCAGAGGCTCATGGCAGGCAGACATGCCTTAGTGCCAGTTGACTGGGTGGATACTATCGTCTCTATTCCAGGGGTTATTGATGCCAGCCCCAGATACTGGGGATACTATTACGACCCCTTCACCGGAGCCAACTTCACAGTCCTTGGGGTAAGGTCTTCCGAATTCCCTCTGAAGGGTAGAGAAGATCTTGATCCTGAAGACTGTCTCATCGGAAGTGGTGTCTCTGAAACGGGCTTACTCAGGACAGGAGACAGTCTCGTAATGGTGGACCCAGAGGGGATTGCAAGACCCTTCAGGGTGGCAGGAGTCTTCAGTACATCCTCATCCATTCTCACCAATGACCTTGTGGTCCTCAAAGAGGAAACGATAAAGAGGTTCTTCCAGATTCCTGAGGGATATGCGGTTGATCTTGTGGTGAGGGTTGCAAATCCCTCTGAGATAGATACCATAGCAAAGAAGATAAAGGAGAAGATACCCTCTTCAAGGCCCATCACACGTACAGAGATCCTCAGGACATATGAATCGCTTTTTGACTGGCGTAGTGGTATGGTCCTGAGTATGTTCATAGGAGCACTGCTCGCCTTCTTCATCTTTGCATGGGACAAGGCAACGGGACTTTCTGCAGAGGAGAGAAGGGAGATAGGGGTTCTGAAGGCGATAGGATGGGACTCCTCTGATATAATGGAGATGAAGTTCTGGGAAGGGCTTGTCCTTTCTTCCCTGGCCTACCTTACTGGCACCATAACAGGTTTTGTCCATGTGTTCATGCTGGGTGCCCCCCTGCTGGAGTCAGCCCTTAAGGGATGGTCGGTGCTCTTTCCATCATTGAAACTGAGGCCTGTAATTGAGGTATACCAATTAATGGTCCTCTTGTTTCTCACTGTTGTCCCCTATATGGCTGCCACTATAGCACCATCCTGGAAGGCTGCCATGACAGACCCTGAGGAGGTGATAAGGTCCTGAGATGGCCATCGTCTTAGAGGATGTAACAAAGATATACAACCCGGGTCAGCCGAATGAAGTCCACGCGGTAAAGGGTGTCTCCCTCAGGATAGGTAAAAATGAGGTGGTTATCCTGAAAGGGCCAAGTGGATCAGGAAAGACCTCTCTGTTGAGCATTATCGGATGTATGAGTCGACCCACATCAGGCAGGGTGCTGGTCAATGGCAGAGATGTTGCAAAACTGCCCGAGAGGTTTCTCACGGAGATAAGACGCCAGAGATGTGGATTCATCTTCCAGCAGTTCAATCTGTTGAGAGGAATAACGGTGAAGGAGAATATAATGCTGCCACTTTATCCTGCCGGGGTATCACTGGGAGAGATAAAAAGGAGGACAGAGGAGGTCATGGACCTCCTACAGATATCGCATAGGGCCAATTTCAGGGTAGAGCAACTCTCAGGGGGTGAACAGCAGAGGGTGGCGATTGCGAGGGCACTGGTGAATGATCCTGAGATTGTCCTTGCGGATGAACCCACAGCCCATCTGGACACCCACCTCTCCGAGGAATTTCTGAGGATGATCTCAGAAATAAAGGGGGCAGGAAAGACAGTGGTAATAGCCACCCATGATCCCCTGGTGTACGAATCGTCTCTGGTTGACAGGGTGATCCATATGCGTGATGGTATAATCCTTGAGGAAGGGCAGTGATACTGCATCCAGGGATAGTGGCACTGCTGGGCAGTTCTGCAATAGTAAATATGATGATGCTTTATAGCGCCTTTGCAGGGTTGAGGATAATACGGTACTGGGATAGTAAGAGCAGTTCAGCCCTCCAATTAAGCCTCGAAAGAAGGACCTATCTGCTCTCCTCTATCCTCTCATTCGTCCTCGGGGTAAACCTCCTGGGGCTGTTTCTCTTTATATACACAGCAGATGATCTTCATACCCAGTTTGTGGGTGCCATGTGTGCCACAGGCACACTCAATGCCAATCCCATTGGGTGGTGGGTCCTTGGCATGAAATTGGTCCTCTTCCTTTTCTCAGCAGTCTGGATATTCCTTAATTACCTGGACCAGAGGACAGAGGATGTCCCATTTGTGAAGAAGAGATACGCCCTGCTGCTGGTCATGACCCCGCTGTTTGTAACAGAGGCACTCCTTCAGTTGAGATTCTTCTTAGGGCTGAGACCAAATATCATCACCTCATGCTGTGGTGCCCTCTTCAGTGAGAACTCCGGTGGAATTGCCAGTTCAATTGCTGGAGCACCTGTCAGACCGATGGAGTATCTCTTCTTTACTGTGGTATTCCTTTACCTCATAGTGGCCCTGTGCTTCATTGTTTTTCAGATGGACTTCTTAAAGTATCTGCTGGGGGGACTGGCACTGGTCTTTCTGCCAGTCAGCATAGCATCAATAATCAGTTTTATATCCCCCTACTTCTATGAACTACCCACCCACCACTGCCCCTTTGATCTCCTGCAGGGCCTCTATGGGTATGTCGGGTATCCCCTCTACATCAGTCTTCTTCTGGGGACCCTTTTTGGGCTCTTCCCATCCCTATCAGAGTTCTTTAAGGGCAGAAGTGAACTACCACTGAGGAGGTGGCAGAGGCTCTGGACAACTGCTGGCGGTATCTCGGTGATGGTATTTACGGCCATCTCAGTCTATCCCATGCTCTTTTCCTCCTTTGTCCTTGAAGGATAGTGTTAGATCAAATAAGGGTGCAGTGCTGCCATTGCCTATCGTCTCATTGCCTATCGTCTTTTGTCTCTTTGTGTCCGAACCAGCACTGCCCGCCTGACAAATCCAGCCGAAAAAACTGATTGGAGTCTCTAATGCTGGTTATATGTTATAATAAAAATGATGCTTATAAGCCTTGTACTGCTGGTCATAGGGACACTTTACATAATCCTGCCCCACTTTCTCCTGCCCCTTGGATTGTTTAAAGGTGGAACAGGGGCGCTTCTTCTTACAGAATGTTCTGTATGGTACCATCCAGAGATATACCTTGGAGTGGCAATCGGAATTGTGGGGTTATTGTACCTGAAAAAGAGGGGAATCATTCTTTTGCTCATTCCCCTTTCCCTGCTTACCGTCATCCAGGCCCTGGCATTGAGGCCTGTGAGTTTCTATCTGGGCACGGAGGAACCGATTGTTATCCTTGCTCAGACCAACTCTATAAGGGCACATACTCACCTCAGGGAGTCCCTCCTGATACTGGCACTTCTTGTCCTCTTTGTATTCCTGGCCCACTACCTGTTCAGAAGGAGACAGGCAAGGAGGATCACCCTCCCCTTACTGATAAAGGCGAATCTCGGGATGCGGAGATTCAGGACCACCACTGTAGTTCTCAGTCTGGTTATAGTCCTTGGTGCACTCTTCATGGACATGCTTCTGACGGAGAGTGTTGAGAATGCCCTTGAGATAGGGGCGGGCAGGCTGGGTGCAGACCTCATGGTTGTACCCAAGGGCAGACAGGTGGAGGCAAAGACCGTCCTTCTGAGCGGGGGTCCAACCACATTTTATCTGAAAAAGGGGATATTCGATGGCTTGAGCAGGTTTCCTGAGGTGGACAGGATCACCTCCCAGTTATTTGTCCAGCCCTTTTCCTATCTGGTGTGTTGTATAGTGGAGAATGTACTGATAATAGCCTATGATCCTGAAACCGACTTTACAGTGGCCCCATGGATAAACTATAAACTGAAGAGAAGGCAGGGGCCATATGACCTTGTTGTGGGCAGAGGAGTGAAGTTCTATCCTGGACAGAAGATAGATCTCTTTGGAAGGAGTTTCAATGTGGTGGCCAGTCTTGACCCTACAGGGGTCGGCTACTTCGATAACTCCATCTTTGTGCCCTACACCGGTATAAGAATCGCACTGAGAGATGTGAAGTCCAGGGTAGAGGCGGGAGAGGTGGAAAAGAGGAAACAGATCAGGGATGACTCCTTTACTCACCTTTTTGGCCCTGAAAATATCCCCTCTCCAGAGGAGATAGACCCTGAGGGGATATCTGCAATCTTTATCAAGACAAAGGATGGGGTGGATGTGGATGCCTTTGTCAGGAGGATAAAGGATGCCTTTCCGGAGGTGGATGTGGTCAAGGTGAAGGAATCCACTATAACGGTGAAGAGACACCTTATCTCCATGATAAAGAGCCTCTTTCTACCGATACTCCTCTTACTCGGAATGGGGACCCTTATACTTGCAGTCGTCTTCAGTATGAGCGTTACTGAAAGACTGAGAGAGATAGGACTCCTCAGAGCGGTAGGGGCCAGAAGGGTCCATGTGTTCAGGATGGTCCTTGGTGAAGCAATTGTCCTTACCACCATAGGCGGAATTATTGGAATCCTCTGGGGAACTGTATTATTACTGGTATTTAAGAACAGGATAATGAGTGCCCTGAATCTCCTTTATATATGGCCACCGCCTTCAGTGGTGATGGTGGTGGCCCTATCGACAGTGCTTATATCCCTGTTAGTGGGTCTTGTCTCAGGGTTTTATCCTGCCCTCCGGGCCTCCAGGATGGAGCCTTACCTTGCTATCAGGCAGGGGGAGAGATAGGAATCACTCCAATTCGAGGGCTACAGACCTTACGAACGCCCTCTCAAGTTTGACACCTGGAGATGTCTTTACATGACAGGGCTTACAGAGTGAGTAAGTCTTTATAACCCTTCTGGTCCTGACATCTATTACAGCAAGAGAAGCATCATCGTATTCTGCCATCTGGCTGGAGACGGCATAGGCAAGCCCACCGTCTGGTGAGAACCCTATGTCCACTGTGTTACCACCCACCAATATGAAATCAACCATCTGTTTCAGTTTAAGGTCCACTATATTTATACCACCTGGCATAGCCTCTGTCCTGGCAAAACCCACCCCGTAGGGCCTGCCATCCCTGTATTCATTACCTTCGGCAATCCAGAGGCTGTCCCCGGCAGGAGAAAGTGCTCCCAGGTGGACAGAGTTTCCAATAGAGGGAATCCTGTCAACAACCTTCTTGGACTTCAGATCAAAAACAAGTAGAGCGGATTGCCTCCTGTCAATCAGGTAGAGGCTTCCCCTGTTCCTGTCAAAAATAACCCCGCAGAGCCCCTCTGGAATCTCCACTCCATCAAGCACCTTCTGCTGTGAAGGATCAAACAACAGGAGCCGCTGTGTTCCCACATCCGTTACCCACACCCTGCCCCTGTCATCTAATGCCCCGCCACACAGGTTTACTCCAACCCTGTAGGTCTTTACCATCCTGTGGTTGTTTATATCAAAGACACTGAGAATGCCGTCCTTACCGAGGATATATAATGTACCCTCGTCTGTCTTGATTACCTGGTTTGCAGGAGAGGAGATCTTTATTGAATTAAGGCTACCATCCTTGAGCGAGACAACAGCAATATGGTCAGCACCTTCTGGCAGCACATAGGCCCTCCCCTTGAACTCCGGTGGCCTGTACTCCCTTACAGATTCCTCCCTTGAACAGCCAAGGACAGCAAAGACAATTATCAGCGCAGAGAACAATAACCTCACCATCTTCAGAACCTCACCTCAAAACTGGTTATCGCCACTCCTTTGTTACTGAATATCTCATTCAGGGTCAGATGTAACTCTGCAATTAAAAGGTGCCTCTTCCGCCCTTCGTATGCCTCCTCAGAGAATCTCTCATTCAGCAGTTCAGTCAAGGTCTTCCTGAGCAGTTCCCTGATCTCTCTATGGGGTTCCATCACGCCAAAGGAGGTGAGAGCACTTTCGAGGTCTTTGATAAAATAGACGACCCTCACATCAATCTGCATCTCTCCTTCGGGCCTTTTTATTTTAAAACCCTCTTCCTCCTTAAATATAACGGTCTGCGGTCTGGTGGAGATCACTGTCAACTTCTGGAGAAAGGGTATCAGGAAGGGCCTGTCCCCAGGCTGATAGAATCGGAAACTTCCGTCCCGCTTCTCTACTACACCCACCTCTCCCTCCCTTATCGGCTCCTTTCTGATGGAAAAAAACGACAATACAAGGACCCCCGTTACAAGGACGGCGATGAAGATCACGATCCTTGGTAGTATCCTTCCTGTATTCATTGAGAGAGGTATCCCTTGACGGTCCTCTTCATCTCTTCTGACAGCCAGTCAACCTCCCCTATAAACTTCTCCCTGAGAATCCCTTTCCTGTCAATAATAAAACTGGTCGGATAGGCATACACCTTATAGTCCCTTGAGACCCTCAGTTCTTTATCATGGAGTATGATAAACTCGAGCGACCTCGATCTCAGGAAGTCTTTTATGTCATCTTTAGAACGATCGACTGATACGGCAATCACCTCAAGACCTGAATTCCTGAACTCTCTGTAAAGACTGTCCAGTGAGGGCATCTCTGCCTTGCAGGGAGGGCACCAGGTAGCCCAGAAATTGATAATTATCACCTTTCCGTTAAAGGACGAAAGCGATATCTCCCTGCCATCCATATCTGAAAGGGTAAACTGAGGGGCAGGTTTGTTCATGATCTCTTCAATCTCCCAGGGAGCCACTGCTCCATTACTCAAACTCACAAATAAAAGTAAAAAGACCAGACTCAGCCCTTTCATCCTGAGGTCTCCCTGACCAGGGGGCTTACCTGCTTCCACACGGTTATCGCAATATCTGGACAGATCTCTGCACATAGAGAACAACCTGTGCATTCCTCTGGCAGAGCCACCTTTACAGGATAATAGCCCTGTGAATTGAAGTCCTCATCTATAACCAGCACCTTCTTTGGACAGGTGACCACACAATAGCCACAGCCCTTACAGAGTTCCCTGTCTACTTCCACCCTGCCTCTCATCCTGAAAATACCTTTACAAGGACCCTCCGCGTCCTTGGACCGTCAAACTCACAGAGAAAAATGGACTGCCATGTACCCAGCCTGAGTCTTCCACCTTCTACAAAGGCGAATGTGTTGGGACCAACAATTGTCGTCTTTACATGTGAGTCTGCATTGCCCTCAAGGTGGGCATAACCCGCGTCTGGTGGAACCAGTTTTCTTAGGGTGTTGTTTATATCCCTTACCACTGATGGATCGGCACCCTCATTTATGGTTATCCCGGCAGTGGTGTGAGGTACATAGAGGTAACAGATACCTTCCTTCACCCCAGACTCCCTCACCACCTCCTGCACCTGAGAGGTTATATCCACCATCTCCATCCTGCTCCTTGTCTTCACGGTAATCTCTTTCAACATTGACATATTTTAACATATATTTTCATCTTAAATGGGCTCCCGTAGATTGCCCATTGACTTCAGTCAAAAATCAAAGAAGGGGCAAGGGAGGCCGATGTCCTTTGCCTATTGCCTATATAATGCCAATTCAGGGTATAAATTTGGGAGAATTACGCCCAGGTGATGACCTCTCGGGGTACCCAGTTTTATAATAAAAATATGGCCCTTTTTCTTCTTACGGAAGAGCCACTGTTTCCACCGCCGGAGTTCGCAGAAGAGGATGGGCTCCTGGCGATTGGAGGCGATTTGTCCCTTGAGAGGCTCCTGAAGGCCTACGAGATGGGTATATTCCCCTGGTACTCCGAAGGCTCACCCATCCTATGGTGGTCACCTGATCCGAGACCTGTGCTACTGCCCCATGAATTGAAACTCAGCAGATCACTGAGGCAGGTCATAAAAAAGGGGATCTTCAGGTTGACCATGGACTCCTCCTTTGAAGAAGTGATCACCTCCTGCAGACAGGTACATACAGAGAAGTCAGGTGGCACCTGGCTAACAGATGAGATGGTAGAGGCATATATCAACCTTCATCACGAGGGATATGCTCACTCTGTTGAGACCTGGGTGGAAGACAGACTGGTCGGTGGACTGTATGGGGTCAGTCTTGGGGCGGCCTTCTTTGGAGAGAGCATGTTCACAAGGGTGAGTAATGCATCAAAGGTCGCATTTGTAGGCCTTGTCTTTCAATTAAAGAGATGGAACTTCCATTTTATAGACTGCCAGGTGAAGACCGAACATATGCTCAGGTTTGGGGCGAAGGAGGTGAAGAGGGCTCAGTTTCTCAGGATGCTCAGAAAGGCCCTCAGGGCACCCACCAGAAGGGGTAGATGGAGCCTGGATACTGACCTCTGCTCTTTAAGCATCTTCAGGACTCCTGAACCATTGAACCGGTAATGAAGGCCACGAAATCAGACAGTTTCACCTCTGACTGAAAACCGTCATCCATCCTCTTGTATCTTATTACACCCTTCTGTATCTCCTCTTCACCGAGTATAAATACATACATCGCCTTCATCCTGTTGGCCTTCCTCAACTGACTCTTCAATGATGCCTCAGGGCGATAGTTCATCTCAACCCACAGCCCCCTGTCACGGAGTCTTGAGGCAAGGCCCATGGCCTCCTCCGTCGCCCTTTCACCAAGGGTGGCAAAATAGCCAAACAACCTTGGGCCTTCTGTATCTGCCCTCTCCATAATGAGGGTGGCCAGTCTTTCCACACCTACAGCAAATCCTATCGCAGGGGTGGGAGGCCCCCCAAACTCTTCCACCAGATCATCGTATCTCCCCCCGGCGGCAACTGCGTTCTGGGCACCCAGTTCAGATGACAGGACCTCAAAGGTCGTCCTCGTGTAGTAGTCAAGGCCCCTGACCATCCTCGGATTAACCCTGAAGGTGAGCCCTAACTGTTCAAGATATCTCTTCAAACTCCCGAAGTGTTCCTGACAGTTGGCACAGAGATACTCAGTCACAGCGGGTGCCCCCTTTGTTGCCTCTATACACTCAGGCACCTTGCAGTCCAGCACTCTGAGAGGATTCCTGCTGTACCTCCTCAGGCAGTCTGTACAGAGTTGCTCTCTCTTTGAAGAGAGAAACTGAAGAAGTTTCTCCCTGTACCGAGGCCGACACTGCCTGCAACCAATGGAGTTAATCTCAAAACTGAGGTCCCTTAGACCTATCGCCTCCAGGTATCTGAATAGCATATGCATCAACTCGGCATCGACTCTTGGTGTATCCTCACCGAAGCACTCCACTCCTATCTGATGAAACTGTCTGTACCTGCCCTTCTGTGGTCTCTCGTACCTGAACATGGGACCCATGTAATAGAACCTCTGGGGCGATGGAAGGTTGTACAGGTGGTGCTGGATATATGCCCTCACAACTGAGGCGGTCCCCTCAGGCCTCAGGGTGATGCTCCGGCCTGCCCTGTCCTGAAAGGTGTACATCTCCTTTTCCACAATATCCGTCTCCTCTCCTATCCCGCGCACAAAGAGTTCCGTAAACTCAATAATGGGAGGCCTGATCTCCTGATACCCGTATACAGAAAATACCCTCCTTGCTACATTTTCAATCTTCTGCCAGACAGAGACCTCCGGCGGCAGAATGTCCTGTACACCCTTAGGTGTCCTGTACTTCACCCTCTTGTCCTTCCTCACTCTCTCGGTCTGAAAATACCCTTTCAGCCTCCTCCGTCTCCTTTACCGGCATCTCCTCCCTCATATCCTGTTCCCTGTCCTCATCAAACTCCAGCATCCTGAGGTGGCTCTCTATGAGACGTCTGATCTCCTCCTTAAAATGTCTCCTTATCCCCTTAAGATCGACTATATCCTCATGGATCTTGATCACCTTCTGTTGAGCGTCTTTGATCATCGCCTCTGCCTTCAGTTCCGCCTCCCTTATTATCAATTCAGCCTCCTTCCTTGCATTGTTTTTGTATTCCTCCACCATCTGCTGAGCGGTCATCAGGGTCTCTCTCAATGTCTGCTCCATCTCTCTGTACTCCTCTAACTGGGCCTCTGCCCTGTGCAGTTGCTCCTTCAGAGAGGCGTTTTCTCTGAGGAGGTCTTCCATCTCTTCCCTTATCACCTCCAGAAAGGCGAGAACCTCCTCCATGTCAAATCCCCTGAACCTCACGGGGAACTGCTTTTGCTGGATATCCAATGGTGTTATCCTCATAACTCCTCCTATCTAATCCTGTAGCCGAGATCTATAAGGCTTCTGACCAGGAAGTACTTCAGAAACAGTATTATCAGTATTGCTATCATGGGTGAGATATCTATACCACCAAATATACCGATCCTTCTCCTTATAGGTCTCAATACAGGATCTGTTACCCCATAGAGAAATCTCACTATCGGGTTATAGGGGTCAGGGTTGACCCAACTAACAAGGGCTGCTATGATGATTATCCACATGTAGATGGTGAGGAGGATATCCAGGACATTACCCACTGCTATAAAGAGGTTACCAATAACAAACATTTCTACCTCCCTTTACTCAATTCTTCTGAACGCCTTTTTGCCGCCCTGAGGGCCTCCTTTACAGTTGCCCTGAAACCACCCCTGTCAAGGCTGTACAGTGCCTCCGCAGTCGTTCCTCCTGGAGAGGTGACCATCCTCTTCAGTTCCTGAGTGCCTATCCCCTCTGAAAGGAGCCTTAGAGCCCCCCTCAGGGTCTGGAGCACAAGGTTGAGGGCATCCTCATGGGTAATACCCTCCCTCACCGCAGCCTCTACAAGGGACTCGACGAACTCTGCCACATAGGCAGGCCCACTGCCGCTGAGGGCCGTAACTGTATCCATCTTCTCCTCCTCCATTACCATAACATCACCCACTGACCTGAAGACCTCCTCCACCCTCTTAAGGTCAGACTCTGTAACCCCTTTGTGTGGAGACAATACAGTCATGGATTCCCCAAAGAGGGCAGCACAGTTGGGCATTACCCTTATAACCCTGTCCGTATTGAGCATCTCAGATATCCACAGAAGCCTTATGCCGGCAGCAATCGAGACAATAAGATGTCCTTCCTCTATAGCCGGCCTTATCTCTTCTAGGACCTCCTTCATATTCTGAGGTTTCACTGCAAGGACTATGAGAGAGGCCCTCTGACAGACCTCTAAGTTATCAGGTGTGGTCTGCACCCCGTAGTTGTCTCTCAGAAAGGCAAGCCTTTCCTGCCTCCTGTCAGACACTATGATCCCCGTCTCTTTCTCTACAAGACCCCTTATTATCGCCTCTGCCATGTTACCACCACCAATGAACCCGATCATCCATACCTCCTTGGCCCAAATATGGCCGTACCTATTCTCACAATCGTTGCCCCTTCCTCAACAGCCACCTCATAGTCCCCTGACATCCCCATCGACAGTTCAGGCAGTTGATATCCACGTTCCTGGAGTTCGTCCCTCAACCGTCTCAGTCTCCTGAAATAGGGTCTCACCATCTCCGGGTCTTCAAGGTATGGAGGGATTGTCATGAGTCCTTCAACCCTTATGTTCTGCATCTCCGAGACCCTGTTGAGCATTGCCTCGAGGTATTCTGGTCTGATACCGTATTTGGTCTCTTCATCAGAGAGTTTCACCTGTATGAGACACCTCTGGACCTTCCCATACTCCGCAGCGATCCTGTTTATCCTTTCAGCCAGTTCCATACTGTCAAGGGAATGGATCAGTTCAAACATCTGTAGGGCGGGCCTCACCTTGTTCTTCTGGAGATGGCCTATCATATGCCATTGCACGGTTGGTGGAATGGTATCCTTCAGGGCCAGAATCTTCTGCCTTGCCTCCTGGACCCTGTTCTCTCCGATAATCCTTATCCCTGCTTCCACCGCCTCCATGATCTGTTCTGCTGGTATGGTCTTTGTGACAGCAATTACCTTCACCTCTGAGGGGTCCCTGCCAGCCCTCATTGCTGCATGGGATACCCTCTTGTAGACCTCAGAGATTCTTTCAATGAGACTCGCTCTTTCCGTTTTGACCATCAAATGTATTATATCAGAACCGCCCATCGGATTCCACTTATTGCCTCTGGACTGACATTGTCCGGCATGTCCTGCTGAAAGGGACTGCTTATTGGTCAGATGTAATATGTATTGTTTCTTCGGAAGGGACAAAGAGGCGACCGATCTAATGAATTACCCCCTGGCAAGACCACAGTGGTATCTATGAAAATATCGGGGCAGGGCGACCTCTGAAAGAATTACGGATTTCAACTACACTCCATCGCCGTTGCCAATCTAACAGTCTCTGAAAAATCATTAACGACACCTCTTTCACTGTAGTCTCTCCAGATTCGATGTCTCTAAAATGCCTTTATGCCATACCTGCAATTAAGATACCAGAGATATGAAGATCCAGTTCACATTTTCTTCATATCTCTTTCATCTTTTGTTCAAAAATCCCCTGTATCATGTCAGCATGGAAAGGACAGAGAGCAGAAAGGTCTGGAAGGTCTTAATCAAATGGGGTATCCCGGCTTTATTCTTATTAATAGGGCTACCCCTGGGACTGTTTATTGGGAGTTATGGTCCAATGGTCCTCCTGTCAAGGTTCACTTTCCCTGTAAAAGAGCCCTGTCTCCTGGAAAAGACAGTGATCCTGACCGGGATTTTCCTTGGGCTCCTATATGCAGTATTTTTGGCAATAGGTGGAAGATTCATTTCTCTATGGCTCCTGGAGTCCCTATCATTTAAAAAGAAGACTCCTGCTACACCACATACCAGAAGGCATGAGAGGATTTCTGGAGAACAGTTAAAGGAGGTGGAAGAGAAGTTAGGTTTCCTGAGACCGGTATTAGATGAAATCAGTGCGGTTGTACTTGTTGGTAGCATGGCCTTTAAGAGAAATACATCAGGATCGGATATTGATGTGGTGCTGATATGTAAAGATGGCAGTTTTGAAAAGGTGTGCGATCTGGTGTTTCAGAGGGAGATCGATGAACAGTCCCACGGACAGAAGACAGACATTGAGTACACGGTCCTGACAGAGGAGATGGTAAGAGAGGAATTTCGTAATTCTTCTCCATTCTCATATTCTCTCAGGCATGGAGTAAAGATCCGTTCTGATGGTTTTATGGAGAGGGTGGAAAACCTCTATCCACCTCGTATGCCAACCAGAAGATATATCCTTAAGGCTCTTTATAATGGAATCCTTACACAGTACTACGGATCTATAAGAGACCTGGCCCGGCAGATAAGAGACTCCCACAGTTTATCAGGAGAATGTAAAAGAAAGGGAGTTTGTCAGGGGCATGGCCCTGTTGAGAGGTTCTTAAATGTAACTCTGAAGATGCTGTACATAGCACTTCCAGTACATAGTTACATGCCTCTGACAAAGGACGACCTGTCCTGGTTCGGAAGAAATGTTTACGGCCATGAGGCAGGAAGAACCATAGAAAGGGTGGTATACATGCTCAGAAATAATGTACACACCATAACTGACACCGATTTCTATCAACTGAGTGATCTGTCTAACAGAGTCCTGTTAGACGTGATTCAGCATATTGGGTTTACGGCGGAAATAAAGGCTATGTTGAGAGACACCATCCAGTTGGCACATGGTAGAGTCCAGGATGTGAGAGACCCGCTTTACAGGAGTTGTCTTATCTGAGGCTGAACCGCCTCGTACCTCCCTTCAGGGGCAGCCTCAAGGCTGCCCCTTTCTTTTGACTATTTCCCTCTGGTATGAACCCCCTTTGCCATCTGAGAGGCCCATTTCTTATCCCTGTTTTTATGACAACCCAGACAGGCAAAGTCCACTGTAATAAAACCCCTCGCAAAGGTCTTCTTTTTCCCCTTTACCTCCTCTGTATAGAACATAGATGCATCAGGAGAGGTATTGATCCTGAATAGATGAGTCCTCACTTCCGCCTTGCGATGATCTTCACATTTCTTTCATTTTATTTTCATCTTAAATTCAAAACCTGGATGTATTATAGAAACCAAGATATGGGTTGCTTGGCAGCCAAAATCAACCAGAGGAGGTTTTAAATGAAGAGGTTACTCGTAGTATTGACAGTCACAGCAGTACTGGCCCTTGGTGCAGGTGCCTTTGCCTTTGGTCCAGGCTGGTTTGGAGGCATGATGGGTGGTGGCTATGGAATGATGGGACGAGGCATGATGGGTGGTTATGGCATGGGCCCTGGGATGATGGGCTGGGCCGGTGGATATGGCTATGACCAGAGGTTCCTTGATGAAACCAAGGACCTTAGAAGACAGTTGCAGGAGAAACAGTTCGAGTATTTTGAGGCCCTGAGAGACCCCAAGACCAGCCCTGAGGTCTTAACAGGACTCCAGAAGGAGATCACAGAACTACAGCAGAAGATCTATCAGAAGACACCGAGGACAGCCCAGAGAGGTGGAGTATTCGGTTCTCCCTGCTGGTATTAATTGACTGAGAGGCAGCCAGAGTCCTGGCTGCCTCTTAATTCTCAGGAGGTGACAATGAGTTACAGGAGACCTTTAAATCTAACGCTGTATTACACACTGCCATTTACTGCGGTCATTGTTTTTCTGGTTGTTGCTCTCAGCCTCTGGTCAATAAGGAAGCACAGACAGGAACAGATTGAGGAACTGATAGAGACTGGAAGGATGCTCTCCATATATGTTACCAACAGAGATATCGCATCCCTGGGGGAAAAGAGGAAAATCAGGCCTTCAGATATTATTCCTGATGGTGAAAGATACAGGATTGTGAACAGAGAAGGCTCAAGGGTCTTCTACTATCAACAAGGCAGAGACAGCAACCTGAATTCTATAGAAATTCCCATGACCGTATCTGACAGAGTACACAGGCAGAAGATAAAAAGAGATATCCTGTCCTTTTTATCTATAGGTCTCCTATCCACTGTCTCGGTATTCTTTATCTCCTGGCACCTTTCCAGGAAGGTCCATCATAGGCTTAACAGAGAGATAGAAGAGAAGAGATTGAGTGCATTGATTGAACTTGCAGGTGCCACTGCCCATGAGATGCGCCAGCCGCTGTCCGTTATAATAGGGCTCACGGAACTCCTGAAGATCCAGATCGACAGTGGCGAACCTGTGGAGCACGATCTGGAAACACTCAGGCAGCAGTGCCTCAAGATGGATGACATTATCAAGAAGATGTTACATATAACCCATTACAGGACTACCAACTATATAGATGGTATAAGGATACTGGATCTTCATAACTCAGCACAGCAGGCAGGTCACGTGGCCGAGAATTAATCTACTGTCCTCCTGTCAGATCCCTGGTCTTCTTAAGCAATCCTTCTGTAAGCGGAAGAAGGTTCTCTATCTCCGTGTCTTCTGGTTCCTTCATATGAATACAGTCGCATTCATGGGTATACTCATACCCTTTCATGAGGGCCTCAAGATACCTGCTATCAACCAGTCCCCTTTCAACATATTCCTTCTTGAACCTCTCTATAAGGTCAGCATGGGTGAGTCCTCCAATCTCCTCAATCTCATAGAGGGCCATCAGGGAATAGATCATTGCGTGATAGAGTTTTGTAAGCACCGCGAGATTGCTCACCCTCGCCTCCCTCACCACTTTGGCCTCTTCAAGACTCTCCTCCGCCTGCCTGAATCTCTTCTGTCTGACCTCTGCACTCATAATAACTCCTTTATCGTCTCCTCCAAGATCTGCTGATACTCAGAAGTATAACCCACAATCTTTTTTCGTACAATGAGATCCCTGTCAAGTACATAGGTGAGGGGGATCTGTATCGCCTGGTATGCCCTGCTTACCCTATCATCATCCCATAGGATAGGATAGGTCTGATTGTGTCTCTTTACAAATTCCCTCACGTTCTCCTCTGCCCCATAGCCACTGTCCATAGTGATGCCTATCACAATAAGCCCTCTGTCTTTATAACTCTCATATAGGGCCTCAAGTACAGGGGCTGTCTCTTTACAGGCATGACACCATGTCGCCCAGAACTCTATCACAACAACCCTGCCCCGGAAGTCCACAAGGCTGTAGGTCTTACCATCGAGACCCTTTAGACTGAACAGAGGTGCCTCACTGTCCATCTGTACAATCTGGATTTCACCGGGCCCTCTCTCACAGCCAGAAAGGGAAAGTCCTAAAATCAGCAGCATGATTGATAAGCGTGGCATAATTTAATGATAGGTGTTTTCCTTATTATTAATCAACTCATATATCTGTCCCGCCGTATTTTAAGGCTGCCATGTAAAGACACTGAAGGTAACTGGCTTTTTCGGCAAATTCGGGGCAATATGACTGCTTGACAGTCAATAGCAATTATTGATAAATTATAATGTCAATACTGAAATTTTTGGATTTTAATAAATTCTCAAAGGAAAGAGGGGTGTATAAAGAGGATGCCGATGGTAAGTGTAAAGGAGAGCGAGTCCTTTGAGGTAGCGCTGAAGAAGTTTAAGAAACAGTGCGAAAAAGAGGGTATCCTCTCCGAGATCAAAAAAAGAGAGCATTATGAAAAGCCGAGTGTGAAGAGAAAGAAGAAACTCCTGGCGGCCAGGAAAAAGGCTCTCAGGAGGATGAAACTGATGCAGAACCGATAATTATGTCACTTCTGCAGAGGATTGATGATGATCTGAAGACTGCGCTGAAGTCTGGAGATAAAATAGCGGTTTCAACCCTGAGGTTTATAAAATCTGTTCTGAAAAACCGAGAGATTGGTAAGGGGGCTCCTCTAACAGATGAAGATGTCATTGATGTCCTCACCACCCTTGTAAAACAGAGAAGGGAATCTATCGAGGGGTTCAGAAGAGGGGGCAGGGCTGACCTTGTGGAAAAGGAAGAGAGGGAACTCGCAATAATAAAGTCCTATCTGCCAGAGGAACTCAGTGAGGAAGAACTCTCCAGACTGATAAAAGAGACCATTGAGGAGACAGGGGCTGTTTCAGTAAGGGAGATGGGGAAGGTGATGAAGGCACTTATGCCAAAGGTAAAGGGGAGGGCCGACGGCAGGAAGGTGAGCGAGATGGTGAAGGCAGAACTGGAGGCCCCCGGAGGTTCATGACACCTCTTTCAATGCACCCTCTTTAGCAGGGTTCTGTTGAGAGGGTATAAGGCGGAATTGGAGAGGTCTCTTCTAATCCCACAATGTTGATACATAATGAAAGGAGGTTATATGAAACTGGGACAACTGTATGAAAGGGCGGTGAGTGAGGGGATCAGGAATGACCCCAGGGGGGAGGAGGCTGTCAGAAAGGAGTTGGAGGAGAGAAAGAGGCAGTATGAGAGGATGACGGAAAAGGAGAGAAAGTTCTTTGATGAAGAAAGTCTGAGAAATCCCTATTCTGACACCAGGATACTCTTCGGCTCACCTGATGCGGAGATAAAGACGATTCTTGCCGGGATAGATATGGAAGTGGCAGAGGTGATGCTCGCAGAGGGCCTCCGGCAGAGGGGGCATCAGGTAGACCTTATTCTGGCCCATCACCCGGAGGGTATGGCCTATGCCAACCTCTATGAGGTGATGAAGATACAGGCGGATATACTGGGCCGGTTTGGGGTGCCTATAAATATTGCAGAAGACCTGATGGAGGGCAGGATAAAGGAGGTGGAAAGAAGATTGATGCCCGTAAATCACCAGAGGGCGGTTGATGCTGCAAAACTCCTGGGGATTCCATTTATATGTCTTCATACCCCCTCAGACAATATGGTCACAACCTACCTCCAGAGGCTCTTCGAGGAGAAGAAGCCTTACACTATAGAAGATATAATAGATCTTCTGCTTGAGATGCCCGAATACCAGGAGGCGGCCAGAAACGGGGGAGGCCCCAAGGTCCTCCTCGGTTCCAAGAACCGGAAGGCAGGTAAGATATTTGTGGATATGACAGGGGGCACAGAAGGTGCTAAAGAGATATTCCATTCCCTCACCTTGAGCGGGGTAAACACGATCGTGGCGATGCACCTGAGTGAGGACCACAGGAAGGAAGCGGAAAAGCATCACCTCAATGTGGTTATAGCAGGACATATTGCCAGTGACAATCTGGGACTCAACCTCCTTCTGGATGCGATACTTGATGAAGATGTAGAGGTTCTCGAGTGCTCAGGCTTCAGGAGGATAAAGAGGAGTTAAAATGAGACTTTCAGATGCTGTTGATGAAATAAAGGCAAGGGTTGATATTGTAGAGACAATATCCAGATATATTGATCTCAGGAGGGCAGGAAGGCACTACAAGGCCCTCTGTCCGTTCCATTCGGAGAAGACCCCATCCTTTGTGGTCAATCAGGAGAGACAGTTCTTTCACTGTTTCGGTTGTGGGGTGGGTGGGGATGTTATCACCTTTGTCATGAAGTATGAAGACCTTGACTTCCCTTCTGCAGTAAAGAAACTCGGAGAGACAATCGGTATAGAGATAGAGGATACAGGGGGTAATAAGAGGTCCTCTGGCCTGAAGGATGCCCTCCTCAGGATGCACAGAATTGCAACTGACTTTTTTGTTCAACAGTTGAGGGAATCAGACGAGGGCAGGAGGTATTTCAAGAGGAGAGGACTCTCTGAAGAGACCATCCGATACTTCCATCTTGGATATGCCCCTTCCGGGGGTGACGTCCTGTACCATCACCTCAGGGCAGAGGGGTTCACAGAGGAGCAGATACTGATGTCAGGATTGTGTAAAAAGACCGACAGCGGCAGGGTGATGGATACCTTCAGGAGGAGGGTCATCTTTCCCATACAGAATATCAGGGGGGAAGTGATAGCCTTTGGAGGGAGGACCCTGTCAGAGGAGCAATTGGGGCCAAAGTATCTGAACTCAGCGGAGTCATTGATATTTAAGAAGTCTCACGAGATATTTGGGCTCTATCAGGCAAAGGAAGAGATAAAAAAGAGGGGCTATGCGGTCCTGGTTGAGGGGTATATGGATGTCCTTGTGGCATATCAGTACGGTATAAGGAATGCCATTGCCCCCCTTGGTACTGCCCTGACAGAGGCCCAGGTAAGGAGGATGAAGACCTTAACAGACAAGGTCCTGGTGTTGTTTGATTCTGATGAACCTGGTGTGAAGGCGACGAAGAGGGCCATGGGACTCCTCTGTCGGGAGGGTATCATCACAAAGGCGGTGACACTTCCTCAAGGAGAAGACCCTGATTCCTTTCTCAGAAACTCAGGTATTGAGAGGCTAAAGGCCATAATATCTGAAGCAAAAGGGATTGTGGATTTCTACTTCTCTGTGGGTACGGACAGGGATTCAACCATAAGAGAACTCGTTGAGATTACTTCATCTGTGAAGGACCCCATCAAGAAAGGTGAAATGGTGAAGGCCCTGTCTGAGAGGACCGGACTTTCGGAGGGTTTCATAATAGAGGCCCTCAGGAGACAGAAAGGCGGGGTAAACAACAAGACAAGGGGATACAGGATAGAGAGGGAGGTCCCTGTGGTGGTGCCGGATGAAGAGAAGACCCTCCTTGGTATCGCTGTATCCTTTCAGAACCAGAAGGATTCTATTATGGAGAGGGTTGGACCTGAGATGTTTGAAGACCCGATGGTGAGGGAGATCTTTCTGAAGATATACCAGGAGGATAATCTGAATGAGGTCCTTGATGGTGAGGAGATGTCCTTTGTTTCCTCTGTGGTTATGAGTTTGAATATAGACAAGAATGAGGTTGAAAAGACAGTAAACGATTGTGTGCAGAAATTGTACAGGAGACACTTCCAGAGAAGATTGCAGTCCCTGCAGAGGGCGATAAAGGAGGCAGAGGTGACCAATGACCATAAAGGGCTTCAGGAACTCCAGATACAGTTAATGAACCTCTTAAAGGAGGGTAAAAGGGATGGATTCTTATGAGGATTTAGACGACCTTCCTGAGGAACAGGACCTGGGTGGCATCAATGAGTATGAGGAGGAGACCCAGGGGGATATGCAGCAGGGTGTCTCCGAACCTGATAATCAGGCATTTACCGCATACCTGAAAGAGATGGGGACAGTCCCTATCCTCACCAGAGAGGAAGAGGTAATAATTGGCAGGAGGATAGAATGGGCGAGAAACGCAATCATGATGGCGGTCTTCTCACTACCCAGAATGCTTGAGAAGTTAGTGGCCCTTGGTGAACTCATAAACAGGGCAGAGGCACCCTTGGAGGAGATATTTGAGATAGGCACTGACGATGACCTTATGGAAAGGAAGACGGAATTTTACAAATGCACCTCTGAGATCCAGAAACTGCTTGTAGAAAGGAGGGAGATGCTCTCAAGGGGGGCCTCCACAGCAGAACTGAGGAGAAATAGAAAGGCGATCAGCAGGGAGGTCCTTTCTCTGGGATTACTGGAATCGGCCATTTTCACCTTCTCGGATGAGGTGAAGAGACTGGCGAGGCAGAATGCCATTGTGGGGGATGATGAAAGAGAGATTCAGAGGGTCCTCAAGGTGATAAACAGATGTGAGAAGATCATCTTCAATGCCAGACAGAGGCTGATAGAGGCAAACCTCAGACTGGTGGTGAGCGTGGCAAAGAGGTACTTGGGCAGGGGGCTGAGTATAGAGGATCTTATCCAGGAAGGAAACATGGGGCTGATGAGGGCTGCCTGTAGATACGACTACAGAAAGGGATATAAGTTCAGCACCTATGCCACATGGTGGATAAGGCAGGCAATTACAAGGGCACTGGCTGAACACTCAAGGACAGTCAGACTGCCTGTGCATGTGATAGAACACATAACGAATTATCAGAAACTGTGTCGCCAGATGGTACAGGAACTGGGCAGAGAACCACAGATGGATGAGGTGGCAAGGAGGTTGGGGATACCGGAGGAGAAACTGAAACAGATGCTCGGATCATCCAAGGATGTACTGTCTCTTGAGACCCCTGTTGGAGACGAGGAAGACAGTCAACTGCTTGACTTTATAGAAGACCCCCATGCCATATCACCCCTGGAAGAGGCTATGAGGGAGGACCTCAGGAGCAGGATAGAGGAGGTACTGAAGACATTGAATCCTAAAGAGGCAGAGGTGATCAGGCTGAGATACGGACTGGATGACCAAGGTCCTTACACACTTGAGGAGGTGGGAAGATTACTTTCTATTACACGTGAGAGGGTAAGACAGATCGAATCAAGGGCGATGAAGAAACTGAGACATCCCTCAAGGAGTAAATGGTTGAAGGCATTCATAGAGGATTAGGCAATTCCACAGTAAACTCAGAACCCTCACCAGGTCGGGACCTCAGGATGATCCTTCCTCCCATTGTTTCAATCAGTTCCTTGACAATAGAGAGTCCGAGGCCTCTGCCCTGAGACCTCTCCCCCTTGTAAAACCTTTCAAAGACCTTCTGTTGTTGCTCCTCCGGTATCCCAGGGCCTGTATCTGAGACAGAGATGAAGAACCCACCCGTCTTCAGTTTTCCCCATCTAATCTCAATCCCACCCCTTTCAGTAAACCTTATCCCGTTCGTCAGAAGGTTTTTGAGTATAATGTGGAGTTTGTCGGGATAGGTCTTCACAATTAAAGAAGGCCCTTTGAGCCTTAGATACAGACCCCTGTCAGTACATAGACCCCTGAAGGCCTCTGCCAGTGAAGTAATAAATTCCTTGAGGTCCACAGTTTCCTTTTCTCCCATTTTGAAAAAACTCGCCTCTGCCCTTGTTATATCTTCAATCCCTTCCACCAGATTGATGAGTCTCATCACCTCATCCTTCATGGATTTGAGGACATCTTCAGGCCTCTCAATCACTCCATCCTCTATCGCCTCTAAATTGCCCCTCAGGATGGTGAGGGGGGTCCTCAGTTCATGTGCGATATTGGAGGTGAGATGTCTCCGGAGGGTGTCTTCCTTTCTGAGGGCCTCAACCATGTAATTGAAGGACTCTGTGAGTCTGTCGATCTCATCTGTGCACCTGAGCCGCTGGTAGAGTCTGCTGAACCTGTGCTGTGGTATCACCTTAAGAGAGAAGTCCCCCTTGCCCACCCTTTCTGCCGCTGCAGTCAGTCTCCGGAGGGGATTTGAGAGAAAGACGGTAAATATGACAGCGAGACAGAGGGCCCCACCACCTGCTATCAGAAAGGAGATAAGCAGAAAGGTCCTGCCCCTCTTCCTGAAAATCAACTCCTTAAGCGGGACATTGCCAAGCCTCTTGAGAGGTCTTATGTAGAGTCCACCAACCTCCTGTCCTGCAACGAAGAGTGGATACCATTGAAACTCCCCCTCTCCATGGGGCAATACAAACATAGAGTTCATCCTCTTGAGCATTGTCTCTGACAGAGAGGCATAGACACTGCCTGAAGAGAGTATCATTCTGCCTTCAGCATCTGTGACATAACTCTCAAAACCGAGCATCATACCCCAGTGAAGGGCCTCACTGAGGAGTTCTCTATCCCACTCATTTCGTCCTTCTCTACCACGATAGGCCCCCTCCACAGCGGCAAGAAGCCAGTAGATGTGGTCCTCATTTGTGCTCTGTACATACTCCTGAAAGTCTTTCATTATTAGGTGTTCAAAGACGATGTTAGAAAGGAGGGCCAGTAAGATTATTACAATGAAAGAGAAGAATAACTTAGTTCTCATCCCTGGAACCGATGAATTTATATCCTACACCATAGACCGTCTTTATGTAGGAGGGAGAACGGGGGTTGTCCTCTATCTTATGGCGAAGGTTTTTTATATGAGCATCTATGGTCCTGTCATATCCCTCGAAGTCATAGCCGAGTATGAGGTTTATCAACTGTAGACGCGTAAAGACCTGTCCGGGCCTGTCTGCCAGACACTGCAGGAGTTTGAACTCGGTATTAGTAAGTTCAATGGGGGTGCCCCCCTTTCTTACCTCCATCTTCTCCATATCGATCACCAGGTCACCATTGTTGAAACTGTAGACCTTCTGTCTGGGAGATACCCTTCTTAAAAGGGCCTTTACCCTGGCAACCAGTTCCCGAGGGCTGAAGGGCTTCACCACATAGTCATCAGCGCCTATCCCCAGCCCCTTCACCCTGTCCTCTTCATCGCTCTTTGCTGTTAACATGATGATGGGTATATTGGAGTCTTCCCTTATAAACCTACAGATCTCTTCGCCCTCCATATCAGGGAGCATAAGGTCAAGGATAACAAGGTCATACCCCTCCGCCAACCGGTTCAGTCCCTCCTGACCGGTAGAGGCGACTGTTACAATAAATCCCTCTTTCTGGAGATACCCCTTAACAATAGATGAGATCTTCTCCTCATCTTCTATGACAAGTATCCTGGTAGCCATTTTTAAATTATATCAAAAATCACCCGATTGACTGCTCAGCGGTTACCCTGTTTTGCCGAATCATTTCTGTCAGCAAACCTGGAGATTAACGAGGCAGGAGATGTTAATGTGGTCTGGAGGCCTTCATTATCAATGCTATGTAAAAGCCCCAGGAATCAACCATATGAGGATATATCCGAACGGTGTTTTTCAGATCCTCACTAAACCTCTGAGATCTGTACCTGGTAAGCCCCTGTGCAGTTCTGATCCCCTGGATTTCGAAAGGCAGCACCACTGCATCCCTCCTGCACTGAAGCAGGTAGTCCACTACAGTTTCATTTTCATGGGGAGAATAGGTACAGGTGGAGTAGACCATGGTGCCACCCTCCTTGAGAAGGTCGAATCCCCTGAGGATCATCTGTTTCTGATATTCTGACATCTTCAAACTATACTCCTCTGAGTGAGGCTGCATCTTCTCCCGTTCATCCTTTCGCATAACTGTCCTGAACCTTCCCTCTCCTGAACATGGGGCATCAAGGAGCACCCTGTCAAAGTAGAGATTGCTCCTGTCAGCCCTCTTCATGGGAAAGTTCTGGGCCTGAAAACTGGTAACCACTGTGTTGGTCACACCAAGTCTCTCTAAATGGAACTTCAGGATACTCAACCTTCTCCTGTTCAATTCGTTTGCCACAATGAGGCCGGTGTTGTTCATCATGGCGGCCATCTGTGTGGTCTTGCTGCCCGGAGCAGCACACAGGTCTAACACCCTGTCGCCTTCTTGTGGGGCGAGCACAAGGGGTGGCAGGGCCGAACTCAGTCCCTGCATATGATAATAACCGAGATAGTACTCTAATGTAGCACCCGGGTTGTCCAGCCCACTGAAGAGATAACAGTGTCTCAAAGGCAGTGGTTCGAGGCTTGCACCGTATCTGCTCAGGGCCTCTCTCACCCTATCGTCAGTGGTTTTAAGTGTGTTGACCCTGAGGTGAGAGGGGTGAGGCCTATGAATAGACTCCAGGAAGTCATCAAAATTGGGTATTATCTCACGATAGACCTTTGAAAAGTACTCCAGTGACAAGGGGTTAACTGGGGTCCGATTCCTCTTTGACCTCAGTGGGGGCTTCTAAGGAGTCTATATACTGAAGAAGCACCTCTTTGGTAAGCGCCCCTGAAAGCACTCTCCCATCAGGAAGAACTATGGTCGGGGTCCCTGTGATGCCCAGTTCCTTCGCGAGGGCGATCGTCCTGTCCACCACATCGGTTTCACATTCAGGATCTGGAACCTCTTTTCTTTCAAAGGCCCTTTCAAGGAGTTCAAGGGAGTTACTGCATACAATCGCCTTTGCCTTTCTGTATGCATCCTTGTGGATCTTCAGTGGATAGAGTTTTATATAAAAGGCCAAATCTGATCTGCTCTGGAGTATCTCCTTCACCACCTGGTGAAGTTTTGCACAGAATGGTCAATCAGGGTCATCAAAGATCACAATCTTCGTGGGCGCCTCTGGATTGCCCATAACAAGAGAGTCCTCTAATGGAATCTTCGAAAAATCAACCCGCTGTAGTTCCACGAAACTCTTTCTTGTTAGATTCTCCTTCGTCTTTATATGGAAGATCTGACCTGATATCACGTTTTCTTTGGCAAAATCAATATAGGTTATCCCCTTTCTCCCACTCCTTTCCACAGCAATCTCCCACAGTCCCTTTGCTGGTGCCATCTTCACTCCGATAACCTTTATATCTGGGGCCAGGGTCTTCAGGAGGTCCTCGGCTTCTTCTTTGCTGAGGGTATGACACCTCTGGCATTCAGAGTCACATCCACCGAAGGGATAGGAAACCGAAGAGAGGAGAATGATAAAAATAAAGGAGAAAAGGGTGACCACAAAAGACCTTATCATTCAACTCTCTCCAGTACAATCTTGTGGCTCAGTAGAGAGATCTCCTTTATCCTCCCCTTCAGTTCCTTTTGTTCTCCAAAGAGGTTCCTCAGGTATATCCTGTCACCCTCTGGCCTCAGGATGTCAACGCTCTCCAGATAGAGCCTTTCTTCACCGTTTTCATATATATAGGCGTTTGCCTCACACATGGCCGTCTCCTCTTTCAATTATAACTCAACTTCTCAACTTTTGACCAACAACCTCCTTCACCCTCTCTATCAATTTGTCAACAAGGTGGGGCAGGGGCTCTCTGACCACTCCGATTACCTCCACCTCTTCCTGACTGATTGGCAAGAGGATCTTCCTCGCAGGTGAGGTGGCGATCGCCTCAGCCATCCCAGGGGTCAATTCCCCGAGCATTGCATTGGCAAGGACCACACTTAAAGGGCCGATTATGACGTCCATCCTCTCAGCATTTAGCATTATCGCATTCTCGCCAGTTGCCCCCTTATTTGCCCTTGCCTTCATCATTGCCACTGTAGCAGCAGAGTTTGTACCGAGTGCATATATCTCTATATCATCCCCAAAGGTCTCTCTCAGTTTCTTCACTATGAGGCTACCAACCCCGCCTCCCTGGCCATCAACCACACCTATCCTTATCATGCAATAATTTAACAGGTGAGAAGACCAAAACTCAAGAACCTCTCGATTCTACCTTCGCCCTTGCCCTCTTCTTCCGTTTTAATTTCTGCTTTCTGATCTTCCTTATCCTTTTCATTTCAGGACTCTCAAGACCGTTCCTCAGGGCCTCTATCTTCTCAACGAGTATACGCCTTGCAAGAAACCTGTTCATCACCTGACTCCTCGTCTTCTGACACTTCACCTCAACAGAAGTTGGAATGTGTTTCAGATATACACAGGTAGAGGTCTTGTTCAACTTCTGTCCCCCGTGGCCAGAACTCCTTACAAACCTCTCCAAGAGATCCTCTTCCTTTATACCGAGGGCCTGCATCCTTCTGATAAGTTCCTCTATCTTCTCCCTCCTGACCGGTGGATGGAAGGGTAACATCTACTGTAACCCCCTTTTCAATTCTCTCACCTTACTCGAGAGTCTCCTCCAGTGGAGGACTCCTGTGCCCACAAGAAAGAACATGAAGAGATGCTTTATTCCTATTGCATAAATCTGGACACTACCGGCCTGTACAGACCATTCCATCTCTCTGTAAAAGATCACCCTCGGTACACCTGCCAAGAGTAACCATATAAGTGAGACAATGGCCAATCTTGTCAGCCTGGAGTAAAGAAGTAGAAAGGACCTTATTGACTCCGGTGTCTCGGCATTCCTGTAGTAACGATAGATGAAATACATACAGATGGAGGTTATTCCGAGCATAGCCGTTGCAATGTCATGGGAGTAATTGATAACAGTGATGAGGATCTTCAGGGGTGTGCCCATCAGGCAGTCCTTCTTGTCGATTTAAGCATCTCATACATCCTTGCATTCTCTATTGCTATACCACAGACCTCTGCCAGAGACATTGCGAAGTTGACTTCATCTGTGGTGAAGTGCCTCGGTACCCCGGACAGGAGCCTCAGCACCCCGAGCAGTCTCCCCTTTGCAAGGATCGGCAGAGTAAGCATACTCTTTATCCCCTCTTCCTCCATCTGTCTCTGGTAGAGGACCCTGCTGTCCCTTGCCACATCATATATCGCCACGGGTTTTAATCTGAGGGCCTCCTGTACATTCACCTCCTCATCTACCGGTCCACGGCTGAGGTATCTATCGCTCAGGCCATGTGCAGCAACCAGGTGTAACCGCTTTCCACTCTCATCCAGAAGCCTTATGGTGGCTGCCCTCAGCCCCATCACCTCTGGCAGTTTCCGAACTATAAGGTCGAGGACCTCCCTCAGATCAAGTGTTGAACTGACTGTCTTTGTCACTTCTTCAAACATCCTGAGATACTCCCTCTCCTGTGTTATTCTCGATTCAAAGATCCTGGCATTATTGATGGCAATTGCTGCCTGTTCTGCTATGGCGGTTATAAACTTCAGATCCTCTTCAGTGTAATTTACAGGCTCAGATGTATACATCCTGAGGATCCCTATCACCTCGTTTTTCACCCTCAGTGGTACAGAGAGTATACTCCTTATCCCTTCCCTTATCGCCTCCTGTCTGTAGCGTGCCTTTTTATCCCTCCTGATATCATATACAGAGACCGCCTTCCCCTGCAGGGCATCCTCGACACTCGCATCAGACTCCACAGGTCCCTTATTCACATACTCTCTACTCAACCCATAATGGGCAACCACCTCCAGCCGGTTCGTCTCTTTATTCAGGAGCCTGATCATGCTCGCCTTCACATTCATCACCTTAACAACATTGGTGACGATGAGATTCAGGACCTCCTGTAGGGAGATGCTGGAACTTATCGCCTTGCATATACCCTGGTAGCTCTCCAAGTAGACCCTCTTTTTGAATATCCTCTCTGCGCAGGCAGGACACATACCGTGGGTAAAGACACCGAAACCAGCCTTTGTGAGATAGACCTCAATGCTCTCCCAGCAGTCTGTATCTGTTCTTATCTTCTTGCACCAGGAGCAGATCGGGATCAGATTCTTTTCAGGCATCTCTTCTTCCTGTATGGGGGACAAAGCCGTATCTCTTATAGATCTCCTGGGCCTCTCCGGATAGTATGAACTCAACAAACTTTCTGGCATTCTCAGGATTCGGGGCATCCAGAAGTGATGCGATATAATAGGTTACCCTGTCTCTCTGATCAAGGTCCTCACCCGGTTCTACCACCTCCACGGGCAACCCCTTCTGTCTCGCATACTGGGCCTCTGTGGCCCACACAGGCCCTACATCCACAGTCCCCTTCTTTAACCTCAATGGTGTCTCTCTGTGATGAACAATGGTGAACACAGTCGTTCCCTCCGCCCTCTTTTCTTCCATTATCCTCCTGACGAACTTCTGTCCCCCTGCCTTCTCATACATGTCCAGGATGTAATGAGTGATATTCTCCATTGCCCCGGGCTGCGATACCCTCACATCGTCCCTTCCGAGGTCCAGAACACCTCTTATATTTGCAGGATTCCCCTCCGGAACAAGTAACACAATCCTGTTATGCAGATAGGGAAAGTACTCCCTTATAATTCCACGATTTTTGAGTTCAATCATCGCCTCTTCAGTGACAGAGGTATACACATCAGGTCTCCCTGTAATCAGTCTTCCTCGGAAGAGTGCACCACCTGCCAGTATCTGTTTCAGTTCCAGGCCGGGTGGTAGGGTCTCGTAAAATATCCTCTCCACTTCTGGATGTCTCCGCTGAAATGCCTCAAGGAGTTCTTCCATCACCATAAACTGGTTCCCGGCCATAAACAGCACAAGTTGGGCATCCTCCATATACTGGATATTATGAAGGTCATCCTCCCTGTTTGGTGGTATCTCTGGATATCCCTCTTCAGCCATATGACCTCCTTATAAGATCTCAAGGGAGATGTCCACTGCCCTTGCGGAGTGGGTCAAGGCACCTATGGAGATGTAGTCCACACCCGCACGGGCGATCTCCCCCACGGTTTCAAGACTCACCCCCCCAGAGACCTCTATCTCTGTTTGGGGGGCAATCTGTCTTACTAACTCCACCGCCTTACGGACATCTTCAATCGGCATGTTGTCCAGCATCACTATGTGAGGAGACTCCTTTAATGCCTCCCTCAGTTCCTCAAGGCTGTTCACCTCCACCTCGATCTTCAGCATCCCTGATGCATGGGCCTTCACCCTCCTTATCGCCTCCCTTACACCCCCTGCTGCCCTTATATGGTTGTCCTTTATCAGTATCCCGTCATAGAGTCCGAATCGGTGGTTGCTGCCTCCTCCTACACTGACAGCATACTTTTCGAGTATCCTGAGGGTGGGGGTGGTCTTCCTCGTGTCCAGGACCGTAGCACCCGTCCCCTGGGTCTGCTCCACGAACCGCCGTGTTAGAGTGGCGATACCTGATAGTTTCTGCAGAAAGTTCAGGGCGGTCCTTTCTACCGTCAGTATTGAGCGGGTGTTGCCCTCAACTGATGCAATAGCCTGTCCCTCTGAGACCACTTCACCATCTTTACATCCCTTTTTAAATACCAGTGAGGAATCAAACTGCAGGAATGCCTCCCTGGCCACATCCAGACCAGCCAGTACAAAAGACTCCTTCGCAAGGATTATCGCCTTTGACAGATGTCCTTCAGGAACACAGGAGAGGGTGGTGATATCTGCAGGCCCTATATCTTCCTCTAAGGCCCTCCTTATGAGTTCCTTTACTACAAAGGGGTTCATTGTTCATCGCTTCAGGAGTGAAAAGAGGCCGAAGAGACCGCCCAGAATCGCACCAAGGGATAGTATAGACTTCCAATCAAACAGGGTCTGTATCTCTCCATCCACCTGTTTTGCCAGGAGGAACAGGGTCTTGGTCTGTTCAGACTTGAGGTTATTGGCGGCCATTATAAGGCTGAGACTGTTGTTCACCTCAGACCTGGAAGAACTGAATACACCTGCTGCCATGGAGGAATTGAGTGTGATGCTTTCTGCCACTGTGATTCCCGTTAATCCCTGGTTGGATTCCACATGGTTGGCCCGGTTGATAAATGTGGCTGACTGTGTCATCTCAACCCTTTCACCATCTACACTGAGGGCACCTACCTGTTGCAACTGGACATGTCCACCCTCTACTGATCGGATCGTGCTCTGTGAGACATTTACAAAATCGGCATCCACATACCCAAGGTCCTTCTTTTCCACATCTTCACTCATGAACCACCTCTCACCTCCTCGAGTTTGTTGATGCTGTCAAGGAGGCGCTGTTTCTTCTGCATAAATTCATTATATCGCATCCGCTCCTTTTCTACAACCTCCTTGGGAGCCTTCCTTATAAAATCCTCATTGAGCAGTTTTCTGTCCAGAAAGGATAGCGTATCCTCCACCTTTCTTAGGTCCTTCTCAAGACGCCTCAACTCTGTATCCACATCGAGTAGCCCCTCCAGAGGAATGTATATCTCTAAGGATTCTCTCACCTCGAGGGCCATCCCCCTTGACCTCTCTGCATCCGGGTCAATTGTTAGGTCCCCCACATGAGCAAGCCTCTTGATATACTCAATATTATCCCTCAGGACCTCCTCTGTGACAGAGTTATAGGGTTTAATTATCGCATTGAGTGGTGCCGAAGGAGATATGTTTAACTCACCACGCACACTCCTTATCCCCCCAACAGCCTCCATAACGACAGACATCCTCCTTTCTGCCTCATGATCAACCTCTTCAAAGAGTGGGTACTCGGCAAGCATTATGCTCTCCCTTCTACCTGGCAGATAACCCCACAGTTCTTCAGTTACAAATGGCATAAATGGATGCAGGAGTCTCAGTGAGACATCCAGCACATGGAGAAGGCACCTCTGGGTTGCCCTTCTCAGTCCTTCAGAGAATCTCTTATTCGGAGATGGGCCTTTTTTAGAACTGTATATTACAGGCTTGGAAAACTCTATATACCAGTCACAGAATTCGTGCCATATAAACTGATAGATGGCACTGGCCGCCTCATTGAACTTATATTCTGTTAGGGCTGTGTGCATCTTCTGGGTTGTCCTGTTGAGCCTGCTGAGTATCCACCTGCCGGGTAGATCGAGCGACTCTTTCCAGGCCCTGTAATTCAGGACCTCTGTCTCCTCCCCCTCTTTGATATTCATCAGGATATACTTAGAGGCGTTCCAGAGTTTATTTATGAAGTTCTTATACCCCTCCACCCTCTCCTCAGAGAACCTGATGTCTCTGCCCTGGGCTGCAAAGGCCGTAAGGGTGAACCTGAAGGCATCTGTGCCATATCGGTCGATCATTACAAGGGGGTCTATCACATTCCCCCTCGATTTGCTCATCTTCTGCCCCTCTGCATCCCTGACCAGGGCGTGTATATAGACATCCCTGAAGGGCACATCCTTCATAAACTTCAGTCCCATCATAATCATTCTTGCGACCCAGAAAAAGAGGATATCAAAACCGGTAACCAGGACATCGGTGGGGTAAAAGGTCCTGAGGTCTTCAGTCTGTTCAGGCCAACCAAGAGTGGAAAAGGGCCAGAGTGCTGAGGAAAACCATGTATCAAGCACATCTGGATCTCTGAAGAGTTCCGGGCTGTCACAGTGCGGACACCTCTGGAGGTCCTCCCTGCTGCAGAGGGGCCTCACAGAAGGATCCACCCTCACCCTGTTGGCATACTTCATAATCTCGGCTGCAGGGATGCCCCTTAACCTCAACTCGGTGTAACTGCCTCCTTGTACCTTCTCTCCATCAATCTCTACCGGCCTGTAAAAGGTGATATGGATAAGGTCACCCTGATGCACACCTTCCGGTGTCTTGCAATAGGGACAATACCAGACAGGTATCTGATGCCCCCACCAGATCTGACGGGATATACACCAGTCCCTTATATCCTCCATCCAGGCATAGAAACTGTTTGCCCAGCCCTCAGGGATTATCCTTATCCTCCCGTCCCTGACCGCCCTGATGGCCTCCTTTGCCATCCCCTTCACATTCAGGTACCACTGGATCGTGAGCAAGGGCTCTATAACTGTCTTACACCTGTAGCAATGGCCTACTGAATGGGTGTACCGCTGTTCTTTCTCGATCAGACCCAGTTCCTTCAGGTCCTGTACCACCCTCTTTCTGCATTCGTATCTATCAAGGCCTGCATACCTCTTACCTGCTGCCTCTGTCATCCTTCCATTTTCGTCTATCACTGTTATAAAAGGCAGAGGTGGTGACTGTCTTTTTGCTATCGCCTCATCAGAAAAATCATGGGCCGGGGTAACCTTGACAGCCCCTGTACCAAACTCAGGGTCAACTCCTTCATCGCCTATTACCGGTATCTCTCTCTCTGTGAGTGGGAGGGTCAGGACCCTTCCTATTATACTCTGGTATCTCGGGTCCTCTGGATGAACGGCAACAGCCACATCACCAAGCATCGTCTCTGGTCTGGTTGTTGCCACAACCACGTAACCTTCACCATCTTTAAAGGGATATCTGATAAAGGTGAGTCTCCCCTCCACTTCCTCATGTTCCACCTCAAGGTCACTCAGGGCGGTATGACACCTCGGGCACCAGTTTATAAGCCTCAGGTCACGGTAGATGAGGCCCTCCTCAAAGAGCCTCACAAAGACCTCCCTCACCGCCCTTGAAAGACCCTCATCTAAGGTGAACCTCTGCCTCTGCCAGTCACAGGAGGCACCGATTCTCTTCAACTGGTTTATGATCCTGTTACCATACTCCTCCTTCCATTGCCACACCCTCCTGATGAATTCTTCCCTGCCAAGGGTGTATCTATCAAGCCCCTCCTTTGCTATCTCCCTCTCCACCACATTCTGGGTTGCAATTCCTGCATGGTCAGTTCCAGGAAGCCACAGGGCCCTGTAACCCTGCATCCTCTTCCATCGGATGAGTATATCCTGCAGTGTCACATTCAGGGCATGCCCCATATGCAGAGAACCTGTCACATTAGGAGGGGGGATCACAATGCAGTATGGTCTGCCTTCAGGATTGATTTCTGGCCTGAAATACCCCTCCCTTTCCCACATCTCGTACCATCTCATCTCTTCAGAGTGATTGTAACTTCTGGGCAGTTGTCTCATAACTCAGGCTCCTCTAAACTATTTTACAAAAGACAAACCGAATATGGTTTGTCAGGGAAGGGCTCATAAATCAAGAAGACTCTGTTGAAGACCTAAAAGGTCGATTTTATCCTCTCAATCTCCTTGGTAATTATTGTCTCGGCCAGATCAGGTACAGTCTCCCATATTATCCTTTCTATCTCTTTTTTGAAATTAGCAGTCAGTTCCTCTACTGTCTTCTTTATTGACTCCTCAACCGCAGGAGAGACCTTCTCTGTAAAGACCTTTTCAAGTTGAGGTCCGATCACCCTGTCGAGGGATTGGCTCACCAGGGTCTCTGCGTCTATGTTGTTAAACAGTTCCTTTACCTTTTCATCAAGCAGAGACGAAAGGGTCTGCATTAAGGCATCCTCCGAGACAGAAGGCATGGCTGTCTCAGGCGCCTCTGTTCTTTTTACCTCAGGGGTAACCTCTTCAGGAGGGGCCTCCTCTTCACTGGTCATAACCTCTTCCATTCCTGTTTCTGCTGTTGGTACCTCTTCTGTAATATCCAGGGCCTCCACTTCGCTCTCCTCCTCAAAGGCAAAGACTCCCTCTGGGGCCTCTTCTTCCGCCTCCACTGCCACTTCTGGTTCTGCTTCCTCTGCCTCTGCCACCTCAACAAACTCCCCCTTCTCTGTGAGGAGTGCATTGATCTTGCTGATGAGTTCCTCACTCTCAAAAGGCTTCACAATATAATCATCTGCCTTGACATCCCTTGCCAGTTCCTCATCAATGGGTTCGAAGGCACCGGCAAGGAGTACCACAGGTATATCACTCAACTCCGTATCTGCCTTAATCCTTTCACAGAGTTGATAGCCATTCATGCCGGGCATCTCTATATCTGCAAGGACAATATCAGGACGTTCCTGTCTCATCGCATTCCAGGCTTCCTCACCATTTGAGAAGACCCTCACATCAAAGCCCTCATCTGCAAGGATCAGTTCAACCACCTTCTGGATGGTTACGCTATCATCTGCCAAAAAGAGTTTCTTACTCATAACACACCTCTTTCGTTCTTTTTAGACCCCGGAGAGTATTTCCCTTCTCCCGGGACCTGGAGGTCTTGTTAATTTTATTTATATATAGCACAAAAAAGTCAACCCTCCATACCTTTAAAGGGGACTACGGCCTTCCGGATCCATCATCAAAAAAGAAGATATATTCATCCGGTCTTGAGAGGTTCAACTCCTCTCGTGCCCTCTTTTCAATGTAAAAGGGATCTGACCTCAACTGACTAACCTCTTCCTTCAACTTGGTATTCTCCTGTTGCAGGGTCTTGATATAGGAGAGCATCTCCGCCTTCTTCTGCTTCAACTTGAGATACTTAAGGAGTCCATTTTCGCCGAAGACCATCGAGGTGATTAAATAGAGGATCAACAGCAGGAGAAAGGTGAAAATGACCACCCTTGTCTTCTTCTTCTCGGCCCTTACCTGCCTCCTTAACTGTGAACCATACATTATTCAGTTTTTTTATCTGTCAGTACAGCAATCCCTGGCAGTTCCTTGCCTTCAAGTAGTTGGAGGGTAGCCCCGCCTCCTGTAGAGATAAAAGAGATGCTATCAGAGACACCCGCCCTGTGCACTGCCAGATCTGTATCACCTCCACCCACTATGGTAAGTGCATAGGCATCAGCCACCGCCCTTGCTATTGCGAAGGTCCCTCTTGAAAAGGCATCGATCTCAAATATACCCATTGGTCCATTCCAGAGTATCGTCTTGGCATCCTGAAGTGCCTCAGAAAAGAGTTTCACCGTAGCCGGACCTATATCCACCGCCTGCCAGCCAGGTGGTATCTCCTGAGTGGGGACTATCTTGACAACTGCTCCAGGCTCCAGGCTCTGGGCAATAACACAATCCACCGGGAGATAGAATCTCACCCCCTGCTCTTTCAGTTTGTCCATTATCCTCCTGGCAGTATCGAGCATTTCAAGTTCAACCAGGGATTTGCCAACCTCGTAACCCATCGACTTTATAAATGTGAAGGCCATTCCACCCCCGATCAGCACCTTGTCCACCTTTGACTCCAGATTCTCCAGCACTCCTATCTTACCTGATACCTTTGCACCACCGAGTATTGCAACAAAGGGCCTTACAGGGTTATTTACCACCCCCTTTAGATACTCTATCTCTTTCTTCAGCAAGAAACCCGCTGCTGCTGGCAGAAACTTCGGCACCCCCACAATAGATGCATGAGCCCTGTGGGCAGTACCAAAGGCATCGTTTACATAGTAGTCAGCCAGGGATGCGAGTTGACGGGAAAAATTCTCATCGTTTTCTGTCTCGCCTGGATGAAACCTCAGGTTCTCAAGGAGGACCACATCACCTGGTTTCATCTTTTCCACCACGTTTTTTACCTGTGGTCCAATACAGTCAGGCACAAATATGACATCTTTGTTCAGCAACCTCCGGAGCCTCCTTGCTACAGGTTCCAGGGAGTAGCGGGGGTCTGGTTTGCCCTTTGGCCTGCCCAGATGGGATGCCAGAATGACCATGGCACCTTCATCAATGGCATAGTTAATTGTTGGCAGAGCGGCCCTTACCCTTCTGTCATCAGTGATGTTGAGATGTTCGTCCAGCGGGACATTGAAGTCCACCCTTATAAATACCCTCTTACCTCTGAGGTCCAGGTCCTCAATGGTGAGTTTGTTCAACACATCCTTTATAGGCACAGGATTCATCAACTCCTCCTTTAGAGTTCCTTATCGATTTTTTATGATGTACTGTATGAGGTCTCTCATTCTGCTGCTGTAACCCCATTCATTGTCATACCAGGCGAGGACCTTCACCATCCTGCCCTCAATCACCCTCGTCAGGGTAGCATCCACTATAGCAGAATGATCATTGCCGTTAAGATCTACAGACACAAGCGGTTCCTCTGAATACTGGAGTATACCCTTCAGTGGACCCTCAGCATGGGCCTTTAGTGCTCCATTCACCTCTTCAACAGTCACATCCTTTGAGACCTCACAAACGAGATCAACCAGGGAGACATTAGGGGTTGGAACCCTGACCGCCATACCGTCAAGTTTGCCCTTTAACTCTGGCAGTACAAGACCGACAGCCCTGGCAGCCCCTGTTGTGGTAGGGATCATGTTGAGTGCAGCAGCCCTTGCCCTCCTGAGGTCTTTGTGAGGCAGATCCAGTATCCTCTGGTCATTTGTATAGGCGTGAATAGTTGTCATAAGACCCCTTATAATGCCAAACTCGTTATGTATTACCTTTGCCACAGGTGCAAGACAGTTAGTTGTACAGGAGGCATTCGAGATTATCTTATGGTTCTGGATATCAAGAGCCTCTTCGTTCACCCCCATACATATGGTAATATCAGGCTCTTTTGCCGGAGCGGAAATTATTACCCACTTTGCACCTGCCTCCAGATGCTGTGAGGCCCCTGCCCTGTCAGTAAACCTCCCGGTGGATTCCACCACAATCTCAACACCAAGGTCCCTCCAGGGTAATCTCCTCGGTTCAGTAATCGCGAGGACCTTGATCTCTCTTCCACCCACCACTATTGTATCATCCCCTGCAGAGACATCCTCCGGGAGGATCCCATGAACAGAGTCATACTTAAGTAGGTGGGCAAGTGTCTTTGCATCTGTGAGGTCATTCACTGCTACTACCTCAAAGTCCTGCTGGCGCAAGGAGGCACGGAGAAAGTTTCTACCAATTCTACCAAAACCATTGATCCCCACCTTCACTGCCATCTCATCCTCCTCCTTCAGTTATTTTTTATAAGGCCCTCATATAGAACCCTATCCAATGGATTTATAACGAAACCGGTCAGTATCTTCGGATAGAAATAGGTGGACTTTGGTGGCATCCTGAGGCACCTGAGGGCCACCTTTTCTACATCCTCCACCTCAGTGGGGTTCAGGAAAAAGGCCCCCTGATATTCACCACTCTCCACTTTCTTCAGGACCAGGTCAGGGTTCATCTCAAAATCGACCACCCTTATATTATACAACCTTTTTAGGATAAGTTCATGCAGTAACACCACCTCGAGCCTCCTGAGAGGCTCAGGGATGTCTTTCAGATCATCTCCCTTAGGACTCAGAATATAGGCATCTCTTCGGCCGTATAGGACAAGGCCAATAGAGGGTCTTTCAAGGGACATCTCCTTTAAGAGGCTGTCATACCGCGTCTCTCTTACCACGAAGTGTTCTGTCAAAGGACCTATTGGGTCATTCACCGGGAGGCTCCTCAGGAGTCTATGTGTGGGCAAGATCGTCAGTTCCTCTTCAGCCATGTTCACAAGATACATCAATACATAGTTGTGATCCCCTTCACCCCCCGTCTCCTTCATGTACTCTAAGGCCGTTTCATACCTGTGATGTCCATCTGCTATGTAGATGGGTGTGTCTTTGAGGGCCTCCTGAAGGGATTTCACCTCCTCCTCATCTTGAAGAATCCACATTCTATGGACAAAGCCATCCAGGTCTCTGGCCTCCATATATGGAGGCCCTGATCCGACCCTTTCAAAGACCCTCTTCAGAGAGACCTCCTTCCTGTTGTAGATGGAGAAGATGGGACTTATGTTAGCCCTGCAGTGTCTCAGTAGATTTAGTCTGTCCAGTTTGGGTTTTGAATGGGTTGCCTCATGGGGATAAACTCCCTCACAGAGATCCGTAATCCTCACCCTCGCAAAGAGGCCCCTCATCACCTTTTCCTGCCCCTGTACCCGGTATTTCACCTCATACAGGTAATAGACCTCCCTGTCGGTTAAGAGGAGAATGCCTTCCCTTAGCCACTGCTTCAGATACTCACGCGCCCTGGTATACCGGTTACTGCCTTCCCTGTCACCCTCTTCATCCTTTCCAAAGTCAACCCTAATGATGTTGTAGGGGTTGAGTCTGTAGAGTTGTTCCTTCATCTCCGGAGTGACAATATCATAAGGCGGTGAGACTACCTCATCACCCTTCACCTTTTGGGTATTGTAAACAATACCCCGAAAGGGCAGTATATCAGGCATAACTTCTCCTTTCACTCTGTTTGGGATATGATACCCAGACCAAAAGAAACCACCTTCTGAGGTCAGAGTTGACTGCTGGCTCCCGTCTTCTGACCCCAGTGTTTCTGACTCCCGATCTCCGACTCCTGAGATCTGAACCCGGAGATCTCCCTGCTGACTATCATATCATTTAAGTGCCTGATTTTTCAATCAGAAAAACAAACATTAATCACATTTTTGTTAAAATGTCTTGATGCGGTACAGCATGCTTCTTGCAGGGGTGTTTGGCATTGTGGGCGGTGTAATCTGGAGCCTCCTGTTCTGGTCTCTGGCAGACCTGCCGAGTATAGATACCCTGGAAGGCTACAGACCGTTCGAATCCTCAAAGGTGTATTCATCAGATGGTCATCTGCTGGCAGAGTTTTATCTGGAGAGAAGGGAGTTTGTACCTCATTATAAGATACCAGAGCATGTTAAGAACGCCTTTATCGCTATTGAGGATGAGAGGTTTTACAGACACAGCGGGATAGACCTTATTGCGATAATGAGGGCCCTCTATACAGACATACTCGCAGGAAGGATCGTTCAGGGAGGGAGCACAATCACCCAGCAACTTGCCAAACTCCTCTTCTTGAAACCCGAAAAGAGCCTTGAGAGAAAGATAAAGGAGGCCGTGCTGGCACTACAGATAGAAAAGAGATACACAAAAGATGAGATATTAGGGCTGTATCTGAATCAGGCATATTTTGGTAATCAGGCCTATGGCATAGAGGCCGCTTCCAGGACATACTTCAATAAGTCTGTAATTGACCTTGACATTGCCGAGGCTGCAATGCTTGCAGCACTGCCCAGGGCTCCCTCATTTTATGATCCCTTCAAACACCCAGAAAGGGCAAAAAGAAGGAGGAACATCGTTCTCAGGAAGATGTACGAACTCGGTTTCATATCTGAAGAACAACTGGAAGAGGCCCTCGCCGAACCAATACCTGAAAAGCCCTATCGGAGGAGGTACAATGCACCGTATTTTGTTGAGTTTGTCAGGACAGAATTGGAGAAAAAATATCAGGGCAGGCTCTACACCGATGGCTTTGATATTAAGACATCCTTAGACAGCAGATTACAGAGGTTAGCAGAAGATGCCCTGAAGAAGGGCACTGATAGACTCAATTCCATCTTCAAGCCAACCATTCAGGCGGCGTTCCTGGCGGTTGAGATAGAGACGGGCAGGATTGTTGCTATGGTGGGGGGGACAGACTTCTGGGAGACACAGTTTAACAGGGCGGTGCAGGCAAGAAGGCAACCAGGCTCTGCCATTAAGCCTGTGGTCTATCTGACAGCCCTCAGGACTGGATTAATACCAGAGGACACGATCATGGACAGGGAGGTTGGGTACCCAACCCCTGACGGCAAGGAGGTCTGGACACCCAGGAACTATGAAGGATACTACAATGGGGAGGTGACCCTCAGAGATGCGCTGGCCCGAAGTCTCAATGCGGCCACTGTCTGCCTTGCAGACATGCTGGGGATGGACAGGATCATCGAAACTGCGAAGAGGCTCGGGATCCAGAGCAGGATACATCCCTATCTCTCCAGTGCCATAGGTGCCTCAGAGGTGACCCTTATGGAACTGGTATATGCCTACGCAGTCCTTGCGAGGGGATATAGATTAAGGCCCCTTTATGTGGAGAGTGTGAGAGACAGGGAGGGTCTTGTCCTTGAGGAACGCTACCCTGATGCCGAGAAGATACTTGACGATGCCCTTGTGGACGAGATCAGGGACATGCTCCGTTCGGTGATCACCTATGGGACAGGTAGAAAGGCAAAGATACTCAAAAGGGAGGTCTTTGGAAAGACAGGTACAACTAATGACTATACAGATGCGTGGTTCGTGGGATTTGATAATAGATTTGTGGTTGGGGTATGGGTTGGAAGAGATGACCATACTCCCATTGGCAGCAAACAGACAGGTGCCCAGGCAGCCCTGCCCATCTGGATTGACTTCATGAAGAGATACCCTGATGTGCTGGGACAATAGCGTTTAGAGCGGGTATTGACTCCTGATTTTTTATTTTCTGAGGTCAGCGCTGTCCAAAATAACCTGCGATAGTCTACACAGGCGGTGTACCGAATAGCAGAGGTCGGATATCAGAGGTCAGAAGTCGGATTTTTCCTTAGTTTTCTGACCCCTGACTTCAGACTTCTGACCTCTGTTTTTGGCATACCGCCTGTGCCTCAATCCTGTTTTGGACAGATGTGTTCTGAGGTAGAAGCCCAAAATCGGCGCTTGACTTTCAGTCAACCCTTGAGAAAGTGTTTTGTGAGCGCAGGAGGAACTGCCTCAAAACAGGTTTATGAGGCATTTTTTCAATGTTAACATCTCTCCATTCCACCGATCAGGACAATGTACATGGCTGTTATACTTATAAACAGAATTAACGGTGGGATAAAACCACCGTCAATTGTTTATTTAATAGAGAACCTTAAATTTGTCTATCTCCTCTTTGGTCGTATCTTTCCATTTTTTAAGGCTCCAGTAACCCACCCACTCTTTGAATATATGTAAATTCCTCTTTCTTTCCTCTTCAGTGGAACCAAGATATTGATACATATCAGCATGTTTTCCATCCTTCCTGTTTGTGCCATCGTCAAGATGTCTCATGAGGGCACCTGTGTCTGGCCAGCCCACGAAATAGAGCATGTGGGCGTATGTGTCCATTCTTGGTCCTTTCATCATCTTCAAATATCTTTTCTTGTTCTCTTTGAACTCAGGATACTCAGGTGAGTCAGCACCATGGCAGCCGATGCAATGTCTTTCAAAGATGGGCTTGATGTGAGTTGAATACCTGACTGTTTCATCTGCAGATACCTTTGACAAACCAGCAACCAGACATAGAACACCCAAACCAAAAACAACCTTTGACTTCATCCTTACCTCCTCATGCACTTAAATCTACAAGATGCAAGGCATCTTATTGATATTGAATATCAATATCAAATATATCATGTAGGAGAGCGATTTGTCAAGAGGTTGCTTCATCCCGAATTTGCATATAGAATACGGTACGGTGTGATTTATGTCCTCCTTGTAAGCAGAAGGAATGCCGTTGAGGAGTTCAGTGGCAAGTTTTACTGCGGAGGCCTTGGCAGTCTGTGTGTAGGGCAAGACCCGTCTTGATACCAGGGTCAACCTCTAAGAGATATCCCTCATTCATGCCAGGGCTTTATGTCAAGCACAGGTGTGCCGTTGATCATATCAATACCCTTTATCCTGATACGGTTCCCCTCAATCTTCATAACCTCAACCACAGAGACTCCAACGGGATTTGGCCTTATGGGTGAGCATGTGCTGAATACACCCATATCCCTGTCCTTATGAGGAGGATGCTGTATCAGATATTTATCAGAAAAAGGGGGGCTTTTGTGAAAGTGAAAGACAACTAAAATTCTGTCACCGGCCTTTATATCCCTCAGCCCTGTAACATAACTCTCATCAACCACTATCTCACCCACAGCCTCAGAGACACTCCAGTGTCGGGGAATGTTGGTTTCAGATGTCTTTATGTAACCGATGGGTTTGAAGACTATCTCTTTTATAGATATATTAAGGTTTTTCACCCCTCTGTTCTTTCAATGTTTTGATAATTCCATCTACTGCCCGAGAGCCTTTTTCAATAAATTCCTTTGCAATCTCAAAGGCTTCTTTTGCATCCTCTAAGGAAAACTCAATAAAGTCCTCATAGTCTGCATCTTCCCTGAGTGCCTTAAGGATGGAAAACTTCTTCGCAAAATCAGAGGGAAGCAGTTTTGCCTCCTTTATCAACTGTTTTGAGAGCATGGTCTTAACGCCCTCATGTGTGGTTGCCCTTATGTCGTAGAGGATCAAGAGTGTCCTTGTCATTGAATGTAATGCATAGTATGCCCTTGTGATGGAGTCCCTGTAAAGACCCTCCTTTAATAGGACCTCTGCTGCCCTTAGTCTTTCTGAAGCCATTGTTGTTCTATGTCTTGAAAGGCTATCCTGTCCTCAAGAGTCAACCTTTCTCTCATATACCACTTCCCCTTCTTGGTCAATCACTTTTATAAAAAGGCTACCTGATGCTTTCAGGCCCTGATAGGTCTTAAGGTCATAAAGATGTATGGAAAAAGAAAATCCTTGAAGGAAAAACCTCTCCTCAACCTCTTCTGCTATAGAAAAGACCCTGTCAGTCAGTTCAGGAGTTTTTCTTTCAACCACCACAAGGAGATCCACATCAGACTCAGGAGAAAACCTTCCCCTCCTTCTGGAGCCAAAAAAAACCACCTTCAGGAGATTGCCCTCAAGGGCATGAAGGAGTCGTCCCCTCAGAGCCTCAATGCCCCTCTGAACCGCAACCTCTGGAATCATCTCATGGAGTTTCATGTCTTAAAATAACATATTTTCAGATAGTATTTGAAACTTTCACCTGCGGAGCATTTTAGTTCTCAGGTAAAATTTACAACTTTCCTTGCACCTTAGGAGTGAAGCATTTTCATTGTCCTTCGCAGGCAGAAGCGGTCTTTATTCATACAAAAATGAAGGCGGCATTACAAATATGTATACCAATATTGATAATCCTTTACTTGAATTCCCTGATATTTCAAGTCTTTTTTAACTGGCACAACATTTGCCATTTGCAATAAAAAAACAATTTAAAGGAGGCTGAACAGATGAGACAGATAGCAATCTATGGTAAGGGTGGTATCGGTAAGTCCACAACAACGCAGAACACAGTGGCTGCCCTTGCAGAGGCAGGCTACAAGTGCATGATTGTTGGGTGCGACCCAAAGGCGGATGCCACCAGGCTGATACTCCACAAAAAGGCACAGGCAACGGTTATGGATCTGGCGAGGGAGAGAGGCTCTGTTGAGGAACTTGAGATTGAGGAGGTCCTGCTTGAGGGGTTCAGGGGAGTAAAGTGTGCCGAGTCAGGTGGCCCTGAGCCCGGGGTTGGCTGTGCAGGCCGTGGCGTGATAACTGCGATTAACTTTCTTGAGGAAAATGGTGCCTATGAAGAAGACCTTGATTTCGTCTTCTACGATGTCCTGGGTGATGTAGTCTGCGGTGGTTTTGCGATGCCCATAAGGGAGGGTAAGGCAAAGGAGATATACATAGTCACCTCAGGTGAGATGATGGCCATGTATGCTGCAAACAACATAGCAAGGGGGATCTTAAAGTATGCCCAGAGCGGCGGCGTGAGGCTCGGTGGTCTCATATGTAACTCAAGGAAGGTAGACAAGGAGTTTGAGTTGATAACGGAGTTTGCCAAGAGGCTCGGTACTCAGATGATACACTTTATCCCGAGAGACAACCAGGTCCAGAGGGCAGAACTAAGGAGGATGACGGTACTTGAGTATACACCTGAACATCCCATGGCTGATGAGTACAGGGCGCTGGCAAGAAAGATTGCTGAAAATAAGAACTTCGTGATCCCCACTCCTTTAAGCATGGATGAACTGGAGGCACTGCTCACTGAGTTCGGTGTGCTGGAAGGTGAGGAGGTGGGAGCATGAGGGCCACTATTGAAAGGACCCAGAAGATTATAGATGAGGTCCTTGAAGTATATCCAGAAAGGACCCGTAAGTTAAGGGCAAAACATATAAAGCCCAATGACCCCACGGGTGAGTGTGGCTCTGCCTGTCAGGTCCGCTCCAATGTGAAGTCACGCCCCGGGGTTATGACCATCCGTGGGTGTGCCTATGCAGGTTCAAAGGGAGTGGTATGGGGCCCTGTTAAGGATGTTGTCCATCTGAGCCACGGCCCTGTAGGCTGTGGTCAGTACAGTTGGTGGTCAAGGAGAAACTACTACAACGGTATTACAGGAATAGACTCCTTTGTCACGATGCATATAACCAGTGACTTTCAGGAAAAAGACATAGTATTTGGTGGAGACAGGAAACTGGAGCAGATTTGTCGTGAGATCAAGGATCTCTTCCCCCTTGCAAAGGGGATAACCATCCAGTCAGAGTGTCCTGTAGGGCTCATAGGTGATGACATTGAGGCAGTGGCAAAGAAGATGACAGAGGAACTGGGCATCCCTGTTGTGCCTGTCAGGTGCGAGGGGTTCAGGGGAGTGAGCCAGTCCTTAGGACATCACATCGCAAATGACAGCATAAGGGACCATGTCCTTGACAGGGTTGACCTTGAAAAGTCCACCCCCTATGATGTCGCCCTTATAGGGGACTACAACATCGGGGGAGATGCCTGGGCCACAAGAAAGATCCTTGAAGAGATGGGCCTGAGGGTGATAGCACACTGGACAGGAGACGGTACCTTGAGAGAACTGGCCCTCACACCAAGGGCAAAACTGAATCTCATCCACTGCTACCGCTCAATGAACTATATATGCAGGCACATGGAAGAGCGATACGGCATTCCCTGGGTTGAGTACAACTTCTTTGGCCCAACAAAGATATACGAGAGCATAAGAAAGATTGCCTCCTATTTTGACGACTACATAAAAGAGCGGGCAGAGGCAGTAATTGCGAAATACAAGCCCTGGATGGACAGGGTTATTGAGCAGTACAGACCGAGGCTTGAGGGCAAAATCGTGATGCTCTATGTTGGAGGCCTCAGGCCAAGACATGTGATTGGGGCATACGAGGACCTCGGGATGAAGGTGATTGCCACAGGTTATGAGTTTGGTCATAAAGATGACTACCAGAGGACCTATCCAGAACTTGAGGAAGGCACCCTGCTCTACGACGATGCCACACCTTACGAACTTGAAGAGTTCACAAAGAGACTGAAGCCTGACCTGGTTGGCTCCGGAATCAAGGAGAAGTATGCCTATCACAAGATGGGGGTGCCATTCAGACAGATGCATTCCTGGGACTATAGTGGCCCCTATCATGGCTTTGATGGATTCCCTGTCTTTGCAAGGGATATGGATATGACCGTAAACAACCCTACATGGAAACTGATAAGGAGAAAAGAGAGATGAAGATTAAAGACCACATGGAGTTATTTCAGAACAGACAATATCAGGAGATGTTTGAAAGGAAAAGGGAGTTTGAGCGGCCCTGTTCTCAGGATGAAGTGAGAGAGGTAATGGAGTGGACAAAGACCGAGGAATACAAGGAAAAGAATTTTGCCCGTGAGGCCCTTGTGATAAACCCTGCAAAGGCATGTCAGCCACTGGGTGCTGTGCTCTGTGCTCTTGGTTTTGAGGGGACACTGCCTTTTGTGCACGGCTCGCAGGGCTGTGCTGCATACTTCAGGAGCCATCTGAGCAGGCACTTCAAGGAGCCTGTGCCTGCTGTGTCAACCTCCATGACGGAAGATGCTGCTGTATTTGGAGGCCTTAACAATATGCTTGAGGGTTTTGAGAACGCCTATGCCCTTTACAGGCCTGAGATGTTTGCAGTCTGTACCACCTGTATGGCTGAGGTGATAGGAGACGACCTTGGAGCATTTATAAGACAGGCCAAGGACAAGGGGAAAATTCCTCCAGAAATACCTACTCCCTTTGCCCATACTCCCAGTTTTGCTGGCTCCCATACCAATGGTTACGACAGTATGCTGAAGGCAATACTTGCCTATTTCACCGATAAGGGACCGGACAGTGATGAAAGTGTAAACATCATCATGGGGTTTGACACCTACACGGGCAATGTAAGAGAGATAAAAAGGATGCTTCAGTTAATGGGGGTCAACTACAGGATCCTCTCAGATATATCTGATGTGCTGGACTCATCAAATGTGGGTGAATACATAATGTATCCTGGTGGGACCCCTCTGGAGGAATTGAAAAGGGCCGCAAATGCAAGGGCAACAGTGGCCCTTCAGAGGTTCTCCACAGAGAAGACAGGTGAATTTATCAGGGAGGTATGGGGACAGGAGTTCATCGCAGGACCCATGCCCATCGGGATTGAGAATACCGAGAGGTTTTTAGAAGAGATAAGCAGGCTCACTGGCAGAGAGATCCCTGATGAAATTGAGGCAGAAAGGGGTAGGGCGGTGGATGCCATGGTGGACTCCCATCCCTATGTCCACGGTAAGAGGTTTGCCCTTGTAGGGGACCCTGACCTGCTACTTGGGTTAATCAGGTTTCTCCTGGAGATGGGTGGAGAGCCAGTTCATATTGTCTGCACCAATGGTGATAAGAAATTCGAAGAAGAGGCCAATGCCCTGCTGGGGAGCAGTTTCCACGGAAGAAACGGGAAGGTCTATATAGGCAAGGACATGTGGCACCTGAGGTCTTTGATGTTCACAGAGCCTGTGGACCTCCTCATCGGAAACTCCTATGCAAAGTTTCTCTGGAGAGATACAGGAACTCCACTTATCAGGATAGGTTTTCCAATTTTTGACAGACATCATCTACACAGATACCCGATAGTGGGGTATCAGGGAGTGATAAACCTTGTGAACTGGATAGTAAATACAGTGCTTGATGAGATGGACAGGGCATCAGTTAACACCCAGAGTTTTGATGTGATCAGATAACACTTAGGAGAGAACTATCATGTTAAGTGAAGTTGACAAGTTACTTGAAAGTGGATGTAACAGACCGAAGAGGGAGAAACTCTGCCGTAGCCGTGGTGGTGAGTCCTGTGCCTTTGATGGAGCAATGATAGTGCTTCAGCCCATAGCAGATACTGCTCACATCGTTCATGGCCCCATAGCATGTTGTGGTAACTCCTGGGAAGGAAGAGGCACCCTTTCTACAAAAGGCCATCTATACAGAATGGGCTTTACAACAGACATGACAGAACTGGATATTGTCTATGGCTCTGAGGACAAACTCTACAGGGCCATCCTCAGGACATACGAGGCAGTAAGGCCCAGAGCCATATTCGTCTATGCAACATGCGTGAGCGGACTTAATGGAGAAGATATTGAAGCGGTATGCAGGAAGGCAGAGGAGTTTTTGAATTCTAAGGGGGATTCCGCAAGGGGGATGAAATCCCCCTTGCGAGTTATTCCTGTTAATGCCCCTGGTTTTGTTGGGCCTAAGAATCTTGGAAACAGAATCGGAGGTGAGGTCCTGCTTGATTATGTGGTCGGCACTGCTGAGCCTCCATACACAACTCAGTACGATATAAATCTCATTGGGGAGTACAACATTGCCGGGGATCTCTGGCTTGTTGAGCCTCTGTTTGAAGAACTTGGCATCAGGGTGCTTTCAAGAATTACAGGGAATTCAACCTTTGAAGAGATAACCTATGCCCACAGGGCAAAACTGAATGTGGTGGTCTGCAGTCGTGCATTGATTAATGTGGCAAGAGAGATGGAGTGTAGATATGGCATTCCCTATGTTGAGGTCTCTTTTTTCGGTAAGACCGAGATGACAAAGGCACTGAGGATGATAGGCTCAAGGTTCAAGGGGCTGCGTGACAGGATTGAGGAGATAATTGAGAGAGAGGAAAGACGACTTGAAGGAAGGCTGAAGGAGTTCTCCCATTTAAAGGGTAAAAGGGCTGTTCTTTATACAGGTGGTGTAAAGAGTTGGTCCTTTATCTCAGCCCTGATGGATCTTGGAATAGAAGTTGTTGCAGTGGGCACAAAAAAGAGTACATACGAGGATGAAGAGAAGATGAGGCAGTTGCTTGGTGAGGACGCACCTTTGTATGAGGATGTAAGCCCTACAAGGCTAAAGGCCCTTATGAGAGAAAAAAATGCAGACATTCTTGTGGCAGGTGGCAGAAACCTCTACCTTGCCATGAAAGAGGGATTCCCCTTTGTGGATGTGAATCAGGAACGCCATAGGGCCTATGCAGGATATAAGGGGCTTGTCAACCTTGCTGAAGACATCACTAAGAGTATCAAATTCTTCAGCAGGCATTCAGACAGGTTTCAGGAATCAAAGGCAAAGAGACTGATAATCAGAGACAATGAAGATGTGGTTATTAATCCCCTTAAACACTCCCAGTCCATCGGGGCTGCTATTGCGCTTCAGGGGATAGACAGGGCATTGCCGGTGATTCACGGTGCACAGGGATGCAGTTTTCTTGTAAAGGTGCTCATAACAAAACACTTCAGAGAGCCTGTTGCCCTTGTAAGTACAAAACTCTTCACAGAGGATGTGGTGATGGGAAGTGAAGAAAGACTCTTAAATGTCTTAGAAGAGATTACCAAAAAACATGCACCAGAACTTATAGGTATTCTCTCTTCAGGCCTCTCAGAAGTAAGAGGAGATGATATACAAAATGTTGTAAAGAGATTCAAAGTTCAAAATTCAATGTGTGCTCTCATATACCTGAGCACGCCAGATTATGAAGGCGGGCTGGAGAATGGATACTCCAAGGCGGTTGAGGCTGTGCTGAAGGGTGTGTGCAGTGGGTATACAGGTTACAGGACAAAGACCAGAGGCCAGGTGAATGTCCTGGTTGGGGCTCATCTCACGCCCGCTGATTTCACAGAACTCAGGGAGATGATTGAATCCTTTGGGCTGAAACCGATTATTCTGCCTGATTTGTCTGCCCTTGATGGAAGCAGAGAGGTGTTTTCTGTCCTTGCATCTGGTGGCACGAAGTTGAAGGAGATAGAAAGGATGGGGGAGTCAGAGTTCACCATTGCGATTGGCCTGAGTATGGAATCTGCCGCCATGATACTCAAAAGAAGGTATGGAATTGGATATATACTCTTTGAAAGTATTTCAGGTCTTAAAGATACAGATGCACTGATAGAGGTGCTTTCTCTACAGAGTGGCAGGCCAGTGCCTGAAAGATACAAGAGACAGAGACGGGTCCTGATTGATGGGATGAGGGATGCCCATTTCTATGTTGCAGGCAGGAGATTCTGTATTGCCGCAGAAGGAGACCTTGCAGTGCCACTCAGTAGAGTGATTGATGAAATGGGCGGTCTTGTAAAACTTGCAGTGGTTCCAACTCAGTCGGCATCGATGCAGAGGATTTGGGCAGATGAGGTAAGAGTTGGCGACCTATTCTCAATAGAGGGAGGGTTTGATCTGCTTATCTCAAACTCCCATGCAGAGGACAGGGCAAGGCTACTGAGGATGCCTCTATATGAGATGGGTTTTCCCGTGTATAAGAGCCTTGGCTATACAAATAAGGTAACCATAGGATACAGGGGAACATTGAATATTATCAATGATATTGCAAATCTGCTTACAAAGGAGGCCAAAAGATGAGAGTAGGCTTTGCAACAACTGATGGTAAACATGTGGATGAGCATTTTGGTAGGGCAGGTATGTTTGCCATTTACGAGGTCACCAGAGATGGATACACCTTTGTTGAACTCAGAAAATTTGCCGAAGGCAGAGACAGGGCCATAGAGGAGACAAGAGACATGGGAGAGATTCATGAAGACAGGGTCGAAAGAAAGGTTGACAGGCTTTCAGACTGTAAAATCATCTATATAACCGAGATTGGAGGTCCATCGGCAGCGAGGCTTGCAAGAAGGGGCATAATGCCCATAAAGGTAAAGAAAGGAGTCAGTATTGAGGACTCATTAAAGAATCTCCTTGAGACCCTGAGAAGTTTGCCACCGCCGTGGCTGAAAAAGGCACTGGATGATTAGAGTTGTTGAGTGGATCAAACTAAATCTTCAAAAAGGAGGAAAGAAAGATGAAGATGGTCAGAGCATTTATCAGGCCGGAGAAGGAACAGGAGGTGGTTCTTGCACTTGAGGGTGCAGGACTGCCGTCTGTGACCAAGATGCCGGTATTCGGCAGAGGAAAGCAAAAGGGTCTTCAGGTGGGGCCCATCCACTATGACGAACTCCCTAAGACTCTGCTTATGATAGTAGTAGATGACCAGGATGTGAACAAGGTGGTGAGCATAATCCAGCAGAAGGCAAGGACTGGCTTTATTGGGGATGGAAAGATATTTATAAGTCCTGTGGAGGCAGCCTACACCGTAAGGACAGGTGAAGAAGGATTATGATCATGGAGGGCTTAAGATGAAAGAGATAATTGCAATAATAAGGCGTGACAAGGTGTCAGAAACCAAGAAGGCCCTTGAGGAGATCGGTTATCCATCAATGAGTATTCAGAGTGTGGAAGGCAGAGGCAGACAGAAAGGCAACATGTGTGCAGAGATGGACTCTGAGATGCCAGAGAGTTTCTGTGCGGGTGTCAAACTGAAACCAACACCATCTACCTATGCAGTGGAGCACACACTTCCCAAGGTTGCCCTTTATGTACCAAAGAAACTACTCACCATTGTTGTGCCAGATGAGGCGGTTCAGAAGATCGTAAAAGAGATTATCAGGGTTAACCAGACCGGCAGACATGGTGATGGGAAAATATTTGTTGCACCTGTGGAGGCTGCGGTGAGGATAAGGACATCAGAGACCAATGAAGAGGCTTTGAGTTAAGCCGCTACAGTTTATCTCAATTTTATGTCTGAATAAATGGAGGCCCAGATGAACGCAACTGAATTTGATAGATACGAGATAGAAAAGAATCACCCATGCTTTTCTGAGGAGGCACATCAGAGATTCGGCAGGATTCATCTTCCTGTTGCGCCAAGGTGTAATATACAGTGTAGATACTGTGTCAGAAGGTATGACTGCCCAAATGAGTCAAGACCCGGCATCACAAGCCGTGTATTGACTCCTTCTGAGGCGTTTGAGAGGGTCTCCTCTGTGGTAAGAAGAAATGGGCATCTCAAGGTGGTAGGTATTGCGGGTCCAGGGGACCCTCTTGCAAATGGAGAGACTTTCACCCTCCTCAGGGCAATACACAGGGAGTTCCCTGAACTCATACTCTGTGTCTCTACCAATGGGGTATTGCTTCCTGAGAGACTGAATGACCTGCTTAAGGCAGGGGTAAGAAGTATCACCATCACCATCAATGCAGTCCTGCCAGAGGTGGCAGAGAGGATCTATTCATGGGCATATTACAAGGGCAGAGTATACCGTGCAAGAGAGGCTGCCCTTGTGATTACAAATAATCAGTGGCTTGGCCTCAGGATGGCTACAGAGGCAGGCCTGATAGTAAAGGTCAACACGGTATTCATTCCAGGGGTAAACGATGATGAAATCCCCATGATTGCATGGCTTGCGGGCAGAAGGGGCGCAGCACTGCATAATATCATTCCCCTTATCCCGCAGGGTGAGTTCAGTAACATAAAGAGACCTACCCATGAAATGCTATACAGCAAACGAAGGGAATGTGAAGTTTATGTGCCTCAGATGACACACTGCCGTCAGTGTAGAGCAGATGCCTGCGGTACACTTGGGGAAGAACTTGATATGGAACTGGAGACACTTATGGCGCGGATTGGTCAGGAGTATTGTGAGATGGTGGTTTAGATTAAGAGGTGTATAGTGCTTAGTGAAAGAGAGCTGGAAAGATACAGAAGGCAGCTGATATTAGAAGGTTTTGGTCTTGAAAAACAGAAACGTCTTAAAGATGCCTCTGTGTTGGTTGCAGGCATCGGCGGGGTGGGAGGCACTGCTGCGGTATATCTTGCCGTGGGAGGAGTAGGCAGGCTGATATTTGTCCATGCAGGCAGCCTCACTCTTTCCAACATGAACCGTCAGATACTGATGAGACACAACTGGATTGGTCTGAGCAGAGTGGTGCAGGCAAAAAAGACTATTGAGGAGATTAATCCTGATGTAAAGGTGGAGATATACGATGAGAGATTGACAGAACAGAGTATCTGGAGGTTTCTTGATGGGGTGGATATTGCACTGTCAGCAAGGCCAAACTTTTATGAACGGAGAGTGCTGAATGAGGTATGTGTGAAAAAAGGAATTCCCATGATTGAGGCTGCCATGAACGGGATGGAAGGGTATCTGTTTAATGTGATTCCTGGTGACACACCCTGTCTTAACTGCGTATTCCCGGAGGATGACCCTGAGTGGGAAGAACTGGGCTTTGCAGTGCTGGGTGCCGTCTCAGGACTGCTCGGATGTATCATGGGTGTTGAGGCTATAAAGATACTCACAGGTTACGGAAAACCTCTCAAATCACAGATGCTCCTATTCAATACCACAGATATGGAATTCAGAAAACTGAACATACACAGGGATGAGGAGTGCAGAGTGTGTGGCAGGGCAAACTCTACACAAGACGTCTGCTGATCACTGGTTCAAGGGTTGCTACAATACGACCCTTTTCAAAGATAGTAACCCGTCCGGTGCTTTCAGAGACCACCACTGAGACAGCCTCTGTTTTGTAAGTGATGCCAGCAGCAGCTCTATGTCTTGCACCTAATCCCCGTAAGTGTTTTGTAGTTATTCTTGTAGTATCAAGATGTCTTCCTGCTGCTTCCACCACCCCATCATCTGAAATGATTATGGCACCATCCAGTTTTGCAAGTTCCTTTATACTTTCTACAACCTCAGGCCGATTTATCAGCCTTTCTCTTCGAGGATAACCCTTAAAGGGATTAACCCAAAATCCGAAATAGGATTATAAAAAGGTAGTGCCCTCCTTGGTTTGGAGGTGATATAATAATCACCCAGAAGGTGAAAAAAGAAAAAGAAAGGAGG